>PKZC01000284.1 GCA_003132905.1 Bryobacterales bacterium
CCACATTTATGTCGCGCACCCGCGTGTGGGGGCCCTCGTCACTTCGTGTCTTGATCAAGGCCGCCTCTGGCCTGATCCGCTGATCCAGCTCAACCCGTCTTTTCAGTACGCAGGCACAATCGATGATTTAGTATCCGAGGCAGTCCTGCATTCCGAGTGCACTAGGATTTTTCGAGCTGGCAAGGACAAGGGCGAAGGCAAGCCGCTGCGGCTATATCAACACCAGGCCGATGCGATTCGCAGGGCGCGGGCAGGCCGGAATTACGTCCTCACAACTGGCACTGGCTCGGGCAAAAGCCTAGCGTACATCGTTCCCATAGTTGATCACGTATTGCGCCACGGAAGCGGACGCGGGATACAGGCAATCGTCGTTTACCCGATGAACGCTCTGGCGAACAGCCAGTTTGGGGAACTGCAGAAGTTCCTGCAGCTTGGGTACCCCGATGGCAAAGGCCCGGTCACGTTCGCTCGTTACACGGGCCAGGAGCGTGACGAAGAGCGCAATGCCATCGTAGCCAAACCGCCGGATATCCTGCTAACGAACTACGTGATGTTGGAGCTCATCCTGACCAGAGTTTACGAAAAGCAATTAGTCAAAGCGGCGCAGGGATTGCGGTTCCTGGTGTTGGACGAACTTCACACTTATCGAGGCCGCCAGGGTGCCGACGTCGCCTTGCTCGTTCGGCGCTCTCGGGAGTTTTTCGGAGCGAAACAGCTTCAAGTCGTTGGTACGTCAGCAACACTTGCCGGACCTGGAACGTACGACCCGCAGCAAACCGAGGTAGCTGAGGTTGCCAGTGTCTTATTCGGGGCTGAGGTAACCCCATCCGACGTGATCGGAGAAACACTCCAACGCGCCACGCCGGAGGAAAGCCGCGACGACCCTAAATTCCTCGCGGCCCTCAAAGCCAGGGTGGAAGATCCTCACGCCACGTCACCCACCAGCTACGCGGCTTTCGTCGCAGACCCCCTGTCTTCCTGGATCGAAGGAACTTTCGGAGTCTTTCGTGACAGCGTATCCCAACGAATCCGCCGACGCAGGCCACGATGCCTCACCGGTGCGGACGGCGCCGCCTTGGAACTGAGCCGCACCACGGGCACATCGGAGCATCGCGCCAAGAAGGCCATTGAGGAAGCATTGCTGGCTGGCTACACCTGCGAACGCAATCCGGCAACCGGATTTCCGGCCTTCGCTTTTCGACTGCACCAATTCATCAGCCGTGGCGACACCATCTATGCCTCCCTGGAATCTGAAGACCAGCGATACCTGACGCTGAATCGGCAGCAGTTCGTGCCAGGTGATCGGAAGAAAGTCCTCCTCCTCTGGTGTTCTGCCGCGAGTGCGGGCAAGAGTACTACTGTGTCCGGCGGATGGAAGAGTCAGATTCCGGCGCGGTCACCTACGTTTCGCGCGAACTCTCGGACCGGAGCAACGATGGCGATTCGAGGGCTGGCTTTCTCTACTACAGTTCAGAGAATCCGTGGCCATCGGGCACGGAGCAAGAGCTGTCAAAACTGCCAGAGGACTGGATAGAGGACACGAATCAGGGTCCGCGCGTCAAGTCTGGGAGGAAGAAGAACCTGCCTCGGCCCATCATGGCAGGCACTGATGGCAAAGAAAATGTGGGCGGCCACGCCGGCCATTTCGTGGAGAGTCCATTCCGGTTCTGCCTTCATTGCCGGGTAGCCTATGACTTCCGCACGACCTCCGATTTTGGGAAGCTGACGTCCCTCGACACCGAGGGACGGAGCACCGCGACCACTATTCTCAGCCTTGCCACTATTCGTCATCTCCGGAAGGAACCGACGCTCGATCCCCGTGCGCGCAAGTTGCTCAGCTTTACCGACAACCGCCAGGACGCCTCTTTGCAGGCTGGCCACTTCAACGATTTTGTTGAGATCGGTCTCCTCCGCTCGGCTTTGCTAAAGGCGTGCTCAGCGAATTCCGGCGGCCTCAGCCATGAGGTCTTTACCCAAAAAGTCTTTGAAGCGCTCGCTCTTCCGTTCGCCAGCTATTCGAAGGACCCCGATCTGAAGTTCCAGGCGAAGCTTCAGACCGAAAGGGCGTTCCGCGACGTGATCGGCTACCGGCTCTATCACGACCTTCGCCGCGGCTGGCGTGTGACCTCCCCGAACCTGGAGCAGTGCGGCCTTCTGGAAATTAACTATCTGTCGCTGGACGAGCTTTCGAATGACAGTTCATCTTGGCAAAGCCTCCACCCGGCGCTTGCGGGCGCTACGCCAGAGACCCGGCTCGCCGTCGCGAAGACGCTGCTGGATTTCATGCGCCGCGAGCTGGCTGTACAGGTGGACTATCTCGACGCGACCAAGCAGGAAACCATTCAGCAGCAGAGTAGTCAGCGGCTGATCACTCCATGGGCGTTGGACGAGAACGAACTCCTTGAACACGCCGCGACTCTTTACCCCCGATCTACTCGCCAAGGCGATTTCGGCGGTGATGTGTTTGTCACCGCTCGAAGTGGCTTCGGTCTCTACCTCCGGCGCACCGGTACTTTCCCGCAGTATCACGACCGGCTCACAACCGCAGAAGTGAACGAGATCATTCGTCAACTGCTAGACACTCTTCGTCTGGCGGGCCTGGTGGAGATCGTCGATGAAGCGAAGGATCCCGACGAGGTTAACGGCTACCGCCTCCCCGCATCGGCCATTCTTTGGACGGAGGGAAAGGGAACGAAGCCCTTCCGCGACCCCATTCGAGTGCCCGGCGAATCGGAAGCGGGTGGACAGACGAATCCCTTCTTTGTGAACTTCTACCGATCGTTGGCGTCCGAGTTGGCGGGTTTTGAGGCCAGAGAGCACACCGCGCAGGTCCCGTATGAAGATCGGCTGATCCGCGAAGACAGGTTCCGGAAAGCGGAACTGCCTGTTCTCTATTGCTCTCCAACCATGGAGCTTGGCGTCGACATCGCGGAGTTGAACGTCGTGAACATGCGGAACATCCCGCCCACTCCTGCCAACTATGCCCAGCGCAGCGGCAGAGCAGGTCGCAGCGG
>PKZC01000138.1 GCA_003132905.1 Bryobacterales bacterium
ACTTCACCGATCCGGAGCGGGCCGAGGCAGGCATCATGCGGGTGCTGAGCGGAAGCAAGGTCACCGACTACGAGCTTACCGTTCGTGCCAGGGATGGCAAGGAAACAGTGGTGTCTTACAACGCCACCACGTTCCACGACCGTGATCGGCAGCTTCAGGGAGTGTTTGCCGCGGCGCGCGACGTCACGGAACGCAAACGTTTTGAACAGACGCAGCAGGAAAATAACGTCGAGTTGGAGAGAGCCAAAGCGGCGGCGGAGAAAGCCAACCTGGCGAAGTCGGATTTCCTCGCCAGCATGAGCCATGAGCTCCGCACCCCGCTCAACGCGATCATCGGGTACGGCGAAATGGTGCAGGAGGAAGCCATCGAACTCGGCGCCGTTTCGCTTGTGCCCGACTTGCAGAAGATCCACTCCGCGGGAACGCACTTGCTGGGACTGATCAACGACGTGCTCGATCTTTCAAAGATCGAGGCCGGCAAGATGCAGCTCGATCTCGAAACCTTCGAGGTAGCCGCGATGGTGGTCGAAGTTGCCAATACGGTGCGGCCGATGACCGAGAAGAACGGGAACACGCTCTCGGTTAAAGTCCCCGCCGATTTCGGATTCATGCACGCGGACGTGAAGAAGGTGGGCCAAAGCTTGGTCAACCTGCTTTCAAACGCCGCGAAATTCACCAAAGACGGCATCGTCAGGCTCGAAGTCCTCGCCGATGGGGATAATATTATCTTCGAAGTTTCCGACACAGGCATCGGAATTACCCTCGAACAACAGAAGCGAATTTTTGAACCGTTCACCCAAGCGGAGGCCCGGACGAGCCGCAACTTCGGCGGCACAGGCCTTGGCCTCGCCCTCACGCGGCGTTTCCTGCGCCTTATGGACGGCGACCTCTCGGTGGAAAGCGAAAAGGGCAAGGGCTCGACGTTCGCAATCCGCATCCCGCGATTCGTAAACGATCCGGCAATCGATACGGTGCCGGCGGCTGTGAAGGACAGGGCGGCCGTACCGCAGCCAAAGGGAACGGTTCTTGTCATCGATGACGACCCGACAGCGCGCGATCTGGTCGAGCGCATCCTGCTTAAAGAAGGTTTCCACGCTGAAACCGCTGCCAGCGGCGCCGAAGGCCTGCGAATGGCGCTGGAACTACGCCCTACCATCATTACGCTCGACGCGCTGATGCCGCAAATGGACGGCTGGATCGTTCTCGAAACGCTCAAGAACGATCCGGAACTCCGCGATATTCCGGTGATCATGTTGACCATCGTCGATGACCGGAATCGGGGCTTCACGCTGGGTGCATCGGAATACCTCACGAAGCCCGTGGAACGCGACAGGCTGGCGCTGGTCCTGCACAAGTACGCCGACGACAACCCGCCCTGTTCGGTGATGATTGTGGACGACGATCCTGAATCCCGCCGCCGCGTCCGACACTTGCTGGAAGGCGAAAACTGGCAGTTGATCGAGGCGGCCGACGGGCGCGAGGCGCTTTCGCTGTTAAATGAACACAAGCCCCGGTTGATCCTTCTCGATTTGCTGATGCCCAAAATGGACGGGTTTGAATTTTCCGCCGAGTTTTCGCGAAATCCCGACTGGTCTGGAATTCCCATAGTCGTGTTGACGGCAAAGGATGTGACGTCGGAGGACCGCGCCCGGCTCAGCGGCAACGTCGATCGCGTAATGCAAAAAGGAGCCTTCAACAAAGACGAGTTCCTGGCGGAAATCAGACGGATCGTCTCCGCGGTCTGAAGCGGACGCATAATTGATGGCTCGAATATTGCTCGTCGAAGACAATGAAATGAACCGCGATATGCTTTCGCGCCGGCTTATCCGCAGAGGCTACGAGGTCATTCTGGCTGAGGACGGACAGGAGGGTCTGGAAGCAGCCCGGAGCCAGTCCCCGGACTTGATTCTGATGGATATGAGTTTGCCCGTTATGGACGGTTGGGAGGCGACACGGCGTCTGAAGGATGCCCCGGCCACCGCGCGAATTCCGGTGGTGGCGCTGACCGCTCACGCACTGAGCGACGACCGTGAAAAAGCCGAGCGCGCCGGGTGCGACGCTTACGAAACGAAGCCCGTTGAATTTCCCCAGCTGCTCGAAACGATCGAGCGGCTGCTGCATGCACGAGGTCCGGGATGAGCGGGCAAACGAAGAGTCCGGCGGAAGAGGTCCTGGCGGATTTCCGGCACCGCTTGCGAACGCCGCTGAACCACATCATCGGGTATGGCGATTTACTGCTGGAGGACGCAGGTGTGCTGGAAGAAGAGAGCGTCGCCCAGCTCAAGAGCCTCCGCGCGAATGCGCTGTTGATTTTGGAGCAGATTCAGCACCGGCTGTTTCCGGGAGGAGGTCAGACGCCTCGCGAGAAGATAAACGCCCTCCGGGCAGGGATCGCCGAGCCTCTCGATCTGATCATCGGGGACGCGGGGAAACTTTCGCAGAATCTGCGTGGAGGAGCGCTGCTGGATGTCCTGCGCATCCAAGTCGCCAGCCGGGATTTGCTGGCGTTCGCCCAGGGCAACGAGGGTAACGAGGGTAACGAGGGTAACGACGCGATCGGTAACGCGAGGGTCCACACTTCGCGGCCTCCGGATTTCCGCCTGGGCACGGTTTCTCTTCCGTCCCGCTTGCTGGTGGTGGATGATGACGAGGCCAATTGCGACGTACTGCGGCGCCAATTGGTGCGCAATGGGCACACGGTAAGCTGCGTTGGCAGCGGAGCCGAAGCCCTTGACCTGCTGCGCGAACCGGTTTTCGATGTGGTCCTTCTGGATGTGGTGATGCCGGGATTGAGTGGTTTCCAGGTATTGGAGCGTCTCAAGGCGAGCGAGATACTGTGCAACATTCCCGTCATCATGATGTCCGCGCTCGACGAAGCGGAGGGGGCGGCGCACTGTATTCAGATGGGCGCGGAAGACTATCTGCACAAACCTTTCGACCCGGTCCTGTTGCGCGCCCGTCTGCACTCGGCACTGGAGCGGAAACGTCTTCACGAAGCCGAGAAGGAGCGAACCGCGGAGCTGGAACTGGCCAGCCAGAGTTTGAAGCGGGCGAATGAAGACCTGAACCGCTTCGCTTTTGCCGCCTCGCACGATCTTCAGGAACCGCTGCGAACGATTACGACGACTCTCCAGCTGCTGTCGCGTCAATTTGAGCGCGATCTGGCGCCAGAGCAACAAGTATTGCTCGAGCTGACTATCGATGGAGCGCGCCGGATGAGCCATCTGATCAAGGATCTGCTCGCTTACTCGCTGGCAAGCAGCCAGGAGCGGGTTCTGGAGAGTGTAGATAGCGAACACACCCTGGGGGACGCGCTCATCAACCTGCGCCAGTCGATTGAAGAAAGCGGAGCCACCGTTACATATGATCCGCTGCCCACGATCCTTTTCGGCCGGGCACAGCTGGGACAGTTATTCCAGAATCTGATCGGCAACGCGATCAAGTACCGGAGCCAGAGGCCCCCGGAGATACACGTAACAGCCGCGAAAGAGGGCGAACAGTGGGTTTTCTCGGTCCGGGACAACGGAATCGGGATTGACCAGCAATATCGCCAGACGATATTCGAACCTTTCCGGCGTCTGCATGGGCACGGATTGCCCGGGACCGGGCTAGGCCTGGCAATTTGCGCCCGCATCGTGGAAGGATACGGAGGCCGGATTTGGGTGGACTCGGAACCGGGCGCAGGATCGGCTTTTTTCTTCACCGGAGGCTTTCAGGCGGGGGCCGCATCTCAACGCTCCGCGAATTGATAAGATGCTCATGGACCTGAATTTGCCCATCATGAGCGGCGATGCAGCACTCAGGGCGATACGGGCGCGTCCGGACACGAGATTGATCCCCGTGATCATCCTCAGTTCTTCGAATGCAAGCAAAGACGTCCGGCAGGCATATGAAGCACAGAACAATGGCATATACAGAACAATGGCATATGAGGAGGCTGCGGGATCTGGACGGAATTGATAGAGCCATAGAAGCTAAGCCATTAAGAGTCCGATACGCTAGTTCGAGTGCGCCATGCGCCGCAGGCCCGGCAAGAATTGCGGATTTAACCCGGATACGAACGGCAGCCGGTTGACATTATCTGCAGCTAGATAGGTCAGAAGTTCGTAGACTCCACCGCGCGGCGGCATCGAACAGCGACCTCGACCAGACAAAGATAAAGAGCAGTTCGATGAACATTAGTGAACCGTGCTGTTCGTTTGCTCGCTTTTACTGCTGGCCCAAGAAACCACAACCAAGATCAAGGAAGTCCAGGCGAGCCGAGCCTCAGCCGCTTCAGGTAAGGAAATGTTTAACGCATACTGCGCATCC
>PKZC01000380.1 GCA_003132905.1 Bryobacterales bacterium
CTAACTGTACGATGTACTAGTATGCTCCACTCTTCTGTGGCGTAACTCCCGAAACGCGATGAACCCGAATAGAGCTGAACCGCCCATGGACAATATGATGAGAAGAGTATGCATTAACACCGGCCATCGCCTGACCGAAAGCTCGCGAACCGTTACAGCAGCGAACATTGCGGACATTAGTGCACTTAGCAACCACGCAGAGCGTCCCCAACGGTGCGTCGGCACGGTGAGAATTACTAGGCCCAACAGGATCGCAACTAGTGATGACCAGCGGCCCCGGAGAGGTAATCGCAGTCGATTCCAAAATATCTGCATGAGCGCGTACATCGCATCGCGGTTACCTGCTTTCGCAGCTTTGCGGTACCACTTGGCTGCTTCGCCGGAATCTACCGGAACTCCCAGGCCCAAACGATATAGCGTGCCGAGAGCGTATCCTGCAGAGGCATCGCCTTGGTCGGCTGCACTGCGGTACCAGCGGACGGCTTGCGTCTCGTCCCGTGCCACGCCTCTCCCAGACTGATACATGAGGCCAAGATTGAATTCAGCACTTGGGTATCCCTGCTCAGCGGCTTTTCGATACCAGCGGACGGCCTCGACATCGTCCTTGGGGACGCCCGTGCCCCGATAATACATGACACCAAGGTCGCTCTGCGCTTTTGCATAGCCTTGGTCTGCGGCTTTCATGTACCATCCAGCTGCCCTGGCGTAGTCCTGTGGGACGCCTTTACCTAGATAGTACAGCGATGCGAGGTTGCACTGCGCTTTAGCATCACCCCGTTCGCTGCGTTCGAAAAGTGCAGCCTGTTCTTCAGGCGAAGGCTCTCGCGAGGAACCCTCGCTTGTGTGGCCTCGGCAGCCCATGATCGAAGCGCACATTACTGGAACGAGGGCGATAGCGACAGAACGTTTCTTAGATTTGTTCACTTCATCGCTCTTAAGGTATAAATTCGGGTTCCATTTGCGGCGGGAAATACTCAAGCGGCTCTTGGTGTTCGTGGTAAAGGCAGCCGTAGTTAGGGTAGTAGGTGCGGACCATTCGGTATGCGGACGCACAAAACGGAGTCCACTCCGGTCATTTTAAAAGTATGCGCGAGTACTTGCGATTCGCGATGGGGTGACAGAGGACGAAGTGCGAGAATCGGCCACCAATCGCCCCGCAGGGCTGGATGTGTTGGTCAGGCTGTCCTTCGCAGCGTTATATGCTTGGGTGGCCAATCTCATCGTTCACCGAATCGCCCTGTGGATCGCTGCCGCGGCTCTGCACTGGCTGGTGGCGCTCGTTCCCAAACGCGCGAAGCCTGCGCTAGCGTGAACGAGCGGCGGTTGCGGTTTTGGGAGCTTCGATTGGCGCGGGTACGGTAGGCGCGACAACGTCCGGTTCTTTGCGCACCAGGCCCAGCGCTGAGCGGAGCTCGGCATCCACCTGCTGGCGGATGTCGGGATTGTCTTTCAAAAATTGGCGCGCGTTCTCGCGCCCTTGCCCGATCCGCTCGCCCTTGTAGCTGTACCAGGAGCCGCTCTTTTCCACGATGTTTTGCGCGACGCCCAGATCGATCAGGTCGCCTTCGCGCGAGATGCCCTCGCCGTAAATGATGTCGAACTCGGCTTCGCGGAACGGCGCCGCCACTTTGTTTTTGACGATCTTCACCTTGGTGCGATTACCGGTGACGATGTCGCCTTCCTTGATGGCGGCGATACGACGGATATCGGCGCGCACCGACGAATAGAACTTCAACGCGCGGCCGCCCGATGTGGTTTCTGGATTGCCGAACATCACGCCGATTTTCTCGCGGATCTGGTTAATAAAGATCAGGCAGGTATTGGATTTGGAGACGCTTCCGGTGAGCTTGCGCATGGCCTGCGACATCAGGCGCGCTTGCACGCCCATATGGCTGTCGCCCATTTCGCCGTCGAGTTCTGCTTTGGGAACGAGAGCGGCGACGGAGTCGACGACGAGCACGTCGATGGATCCAGAGATGATGAGCGCGCTGGTGATTTCAAGCGCCTGTTCGGCATAGTCAGGCTGGGAGACCAGCAGATTGTCGACGTCCACGCCGAGCTTGCGGGCGTAGGTGGGGTCAAGCGCGTGCTCGACGTCGATGAACGCAGCCATGCCGCCGGCCTTTTGCGCTTCGGCAATTACTTGCAGCGCGACGGTGGTTTTACCCGAAGATTCCGGCCCGAAGATTTCGACAATGCGGCCACGCGGAAATCCACCGACTCCGAGTGCGTTGTCGAGCGAGATAGAGCCGGATGAAATCGCGGCGACTTGCACGATCGCTTCTTTCGACCCCAGCCGGACGATGGAGCCTTTGCCGAACTGCTTTTCAATCTGGCCGAGAGTGAGTCCGAGGGTACGTGTGCGTTCTTTTTCGTCCATGCGTGATGATCCTTAAAGGAATGCCTTTCGCCGGGGGAGAACACTAGTATAACAGCCGCGAGAGTATAACAGCCGCGAGATCACAATTTCGGTGCGTAGTATCCTTTACGGGCGCGCACGAGCAGATCTTTGTGGCCCTTCACGCGGATTTCCACGGTGTGATAGAGGCCGTCGGCTTTAAGCGGCTCGGGGCGATAGAAAATGTTGTACTGATGCCGCAGCTCATTGGCGATGTTCTCAAACGATTGACTTAAATCCGAAGCCTTAAAAGGGAAGAACGCCTGACCGCCCGTTTCCGAGGCGAAGTAGCGCAGCACCTTGTCGCCGTCGGTTTCGATGCGCGTGATGTTGGTGGAAATGGTGTAGACGGTGACGTCGGCTTTTTGCGCCATCTCAAGCGCCTGATCGCGCGTGTAGCGGCTCTGGTTGTCTTCGCCGTCGCTCAGGATAACCATGGCGCGGCGGAATTTGTAGAGCGGCTGGTCTTCCATCAGCTTGTCGCGGCAGGCGAAGAAGACCGCGTCATAGAGCGAAGTACCGCCGCCCGGGCGCAGGTTTGCGACGGCCTTCTCGAGTTGGTCGACATTATCCGTCAGGTCCGTCACCAGTTCCGCCGCGGTATCGAAGCTGACGATCATAGCTTTGTCGTGCTCGGGCCGGACGGTGCCATCGATAAATGCGGTTGCAGCTTCCTGCTGGAAATGAAACCGATCGCGAATGCTGTTGCTGGTGTCGATCAGGATGGCGAGGCGCAGCGGGAGATCGGTCTCAGCCGCGAATTCGATGATGGTCTGCGGCTTCTTGCTTTCGAAGACCTCGAAATCGTCCTTGCCGAGATCGGTGACGAAGCGGCCTTTTTTATCGGAGACCGTGTAGAGCATATTAACGCGCGAGACGTCGAGGGTGATGCGGTTCTTGTCGGCAGATTCGGCGGGCGCGGATTTATCGCCATTTTTTGCATCTTCTTTGGACTGGCCGGAGAGCAGAAGGGCCAAAGCGCAGAGAGCGACGACGGGGTACAGCTTCTTCATGAGCGGTGAAGCCATTATAGGATGGGGCGCGGCGGCTGGTTTCAGGCGTGAGAGAATAAAAGCAGTCGGAGCACCTGTATTTTGGTGACAAGCCAACAGCTATACTTTGCCATTGGGATTCCGATGTTGTTTAACGCCGCCCTACTCGGGCTCGTCGTTACCCTCTTCAGCGCCAGGTTCGATGCCATCGATAAACGCTTCGACGACATGCGCGATCTGTGGCGAGCCGAGCTTCGGCGCGTGGAAGAAGTGCTCGATGCGCGGTTGAAGCACATCGAAGAACGCTGAGGAACCCGGAACGTTCCGGCCGGGCAAAATAGGCGGTCTCACAGCCCTTCACCAGAGACAATTTGGGAAGAAGACGAGGATCGGAGCTCAGAATCGACTAAGCCGGGGCAGGCAAACTGAGGGACGACTTCGCAAGAGCGGTTTGAAGCACGCCGATAGCTTCCATCTCAGCGAGGCCGCGTGAAATGGAGAGCTCAGTCACCAGCATATGCCGGGCGCGTTCCAACATTTTCTTTTCGCGGAACGAGAGCGGCTTCTCCGACTGTAATATCAGCAGCGTCTTCAGCACCTCGGCGATCTCGAGCAAGCTGCCGTGGCGCATCTTGTCCGAGTTCTCCTTGTAACGGTCTTTCCAATCGGCCTTGCGCTGCGCATTGCCTTCCGCGAGGAAAATAAGCACGCGCGCGATCTCGCCATTGCGGGTGACCTTGCGGAGCCCGATCTCTTCGACGTGCGAAAAGGGGACCATCACGGTCATGCTGTTATAGGTGAGGCGTAAAAGGTAGTAGCGCTCGAATTGCGCGCCGAAGGAACGGGTGCTGATGTTTTCGACCGTCCCAATGCCATGATTGGGATAAACGATCTTCTCGCCGACCTGAAATAAGGTCATACACTGACCCCCTTGCGCCGTGGCCTGGTTGTCAGCCAAACTACTGACGAACCGGAAAGAAGATGGTAAGACCTAACGGGGTTACTTGTCAATAGACTTTACAATCTTGTTTCTGTTCAGGGAGTTTGAGCATCGCGCGCCATACACTTTCCCGTAGTGTCAATCCCGAAAACGAGAGCCAAGAGCAGCCCTCAACCTGGCAAGGTGATCACAAATACTGTATTCTCATGATAAGTCGATCGCATAATCTGGTGGCAAACGAAGTGCTACGATAGTGCGCCAACGTTACAACTTGGCTTGTATCTGTGTATTCGTGTGCATTGAAAATGGTTCAGCGGAGATGGCCGCTTGAGGGATCTTAAGACCCAATTTGCCAGCGCGCTACTGTTTGTTCTCACAGTGGCAGCGGTGTGCTGCGCCGTCGTCAACTTTCGTCAGCAAAACGCGTATCATCTTCCTGATGATGGAGTTA
The DNA here is from genome assembly GCA_003132905.1 of Bryobacterales bacterium. The sequence goes on from PKZC01000380.1 coordinate 4,782, forward strand.
CCTGGGTAGATCGAACCGCTTCCGATGCTCAGAACCAAGTGGTGGCGTTGCACGTCGCCGCGGGTAGCCCTGGCTACAATGCTGGTATTCACGCCGGCGATGTGCTGCTGCAGGTAGCCGGAAGACCCATAGCCAACACCCTCGACGTACCACAGGCGCTGCAACAAGTTGGGGTGTTTTTGAAGACCGAATACATGATCCGGCGCGACAATATCTCGGTCCCGGCGCAAGTTATTGTCGGCGAGGGCGTGGTCGACCGGTCTCTGTATTATCAGTACACCGTTGGGATTGCCTACCTCCTGATTGGATTGTTTGTCTACTATCGCCGCGTCGGCGCGCCACGGTCGGTACACTTCTACGTATTATGCCTGACCTCGTTCATCTTGTCCTGCTTTCACTTCACTGGAAAACTGAATGCATTCGATCAGGTGATCTACTGGGGTAATGTAGCCGCAGGAGTGCTCGCGCCCACCGTCTTTTTCCATTTTTGCTTCGTATTCCCGGAAAGACCCGAATGGCTAAAACGGAACGGGCTCAGCGCCATCTTTTATATTCCGGGGACAGCGCTCCTGGCGGTGTATGTCCTGGTTGCGAAAGGGATGCTGCGGGTAACCGCATCGCCGGTGGAAGTGAATTGGTTTCTAGACCGACTGTGGCTGCTGTTTCTCAGCGTGATGTATCTGGCAGGGACGGCCGTGCTGGCGATGAAGACGCCGCACGCCGAGGACCCCCTGGTACGGCGGCAGTTGAAATATATGCGGAACGGCGCGCTGCTGGGCGTTGTGCCGTTCATTCTGATATACGCAGTTCCCTATTTGTTCGGGGCGCTTCCGGGGCATTACCAGAAGATGGCGGTGCTCACACTGATCCTGGTCCCGTTGACGTGGGCATACGCGATTCTGCGCTATCGCTTGATGGACGTGGACATCATCTTCCAGCAAGGCTACGTTTACACGCTTGCAACACTGGCGATGCTGGGCGTTTTCTACGGGTTGATTTTTTCGTTCACCCGCCCGGAGAATCTGAGTCCCGCGGCGATCGTTTTTCTGGTTCTGTTTGCGACGTTCATTTTCCAGCCCATCCGCGATTGGCTGCAAGAGCAGTTGGATCGCTACTTCTTCTATAAAGACCGTTACGATTACCGGCGTACGTTGATCGAATTCGCGCGCGAGCTGGGATCGGAAACGAATCTGGATGAGATGCTGCGCTCGGTGGCGGACCGTTTACTGCACACGCTTTCGATCCAGCATGTGGCGTTCTTTCTAGCGGGCGACGGCTCCAAGAACGACGGCGACGGTTTTCATTTGCACATGACGCTGGGCAATCGCAAGGAACGAAGCCAGAAGCAGCCGCAGGAACTGGATCTCAGCTTCCTGGGAGAACAGACCGGCGAACAGTCCGGTAAACCGTATCTATTCTTTGAGCGCACCAGGCATTTGCTGGACGCCGTTTCGCATCAATGGCCCATTTCGGTGCGGCGAACGATTTCCGAGCTGGATCTGACTTACTATTTCCCCTGCCGCGTGCGAGGCCGGACCATCGCGTACCTGGCGCTGAGCCGAACCGACAAGGGCGACTTCCTCTCAAGCGACGATGTGGAGCTGATCACAACGCTGGCCGGCTACGTCAGCATTGCGGTTGAGAACGCGCGGCTCTACAGCTCGCTGCAAAGCAAGGTGGAAGAGTATGAGCGGCTGAAGGAGTTCAGCGAGAATATCGTTGAATCGATCAACGTGGGGATCCTGGCCGCGGATCTGAACGATTGCGTGGAGAGCTGGAATACGCAGATTGAACGGCTGACGGGCATTCCGCGCCACGCCGCGTTGGGCCGGCCGCTTTCGGAGCTTTTCCCGGCCGAGCTGTGCGAAAAGTTCGATCAAGCGCGCGGGCAGACGGGCGTTCAGAACATCTATAAATTTGTTTTGCCCGCTGCTACTGTTGCGGCGGTTGCTTCGGCTGCGGCGAGCGGGAACGGTCACACCGCCGGAAATGGCAGGGGCATCGGAAACGGAGGGGGAAACGGCAAGGGAAACGGAAAGCCGAGCGGCCCGGCCGTCCACATCTTGAATCTGGCGATCGCGCCGCTGGTCTCGAAAGATATGCGGCAGATCGGCCGCCTGATTATCTTTGACGACATCACAGATCGGGATGAGTTGGAACGCAGGCTGGTGCAGGCCGATAAGCTCAGTTCCATCGGGCTGCTGGCCGCGGGCGTGGCGCATGAAGTGAATACGCCGCTGGCGGTGATTTCCACCTACGCGCAGATGCTGGCCAAGCAGATCTCAGACGACGAGCAGAAATCGAAACTGCTGGACAAGATCGCCAAGCAAACCTTCCGGGCGAGTGAGATCGTGAATTCTTTGCTCAGCTTCTCCCGAACATCGCCCACTGAGTTTGTGGAAGTGGACGTGTGCAAGGTGATCCATGAGACTTTGAGCCTGGTGGACCATCAGCTGAAAAAATCCGCGATTGAGGTGAAGCTGGATGCTCCCGATGCCTTGCCGCCAGTGAAAGGCAATGCGGGCAAGCTGCAACAAGTGTTCCTGAATCTCTTTTTTAACGCGCGAGACGCCATGGATGCCGGAGGCACGTTGACCATTCACGCCTGGAACGAAAACGGATTTGCGCGCATCGATGTGGCCGATAGCGGGCAGGGAATTGCGCCGGAACACTTGGAGCGCATCTACGATCCGTTCTTTACAACCAAGGCGGCGCTCAAGGGCACCGGACTTGGGCTTTCGGTCACGTATGGCATCGTGCGCGAGCACGGCGGTACGATTGAAGTCGATAGCCATTTGGGAGCCGGCTCGCGATTCCGCGTCAAGCTTCCTCTAGCCAGAAAGCCGGTGCATGCCTGATCGACTGCCGCCCGATGAACCAGCCTCTCTACCTAAAGGCCGAATTCTAGTAATCGACGACGAAGCGGACATCCGAGAAAGCCTGGAGACACTGCTGTGCCTGGAAGGCTACACGGTGGAACTGGCGCAGAACGGCGGCGAGGGATTGCGCCGCGCCGAAGTCGCGAATTACGACATGATCCTGCTGGATCTGATGATGCCGGACCGTTCGGGGATGGAAGTGCTGCGCGAGATCCGCGAGCGCGACGTCGAGACCCCGGTGTTCATGATCACGGCGTACGGGTCGGTGGAAGTGGCGGTGACGGCGCTCAAGAATGGCGCGAACGATTATTTCTCGAAGCCCTGGGACAACGAGAAACTGCTGATCGAGATCGATCGCATGATCGCGCACAGCCGGCTGGCGCGCGAAAACGTCCAGCTCAAGAAGGCGCTGCGGCAGCAGTACAGCTTCCCGAACATTATCGGGAAGAACGATCGTATGCTGCGCATTCTGGATCTGGTGACGCAAGTTGCGCCCAGCCGGGCGACGATTTTGATTACCGGCGAAACGGGGACGGGCAAGGAGCTGATCGCGAAAGGTATTCATGCAAATTCGGCGCGGGCCGATCAGCCGTTCGTAGCGGTGAACAGCGGATCGGTTCCGGCGGATTTGCTCGAATCGGCGCTGTTCGGGCATGTGAAGGGCGCTTTCACAGGCGCCATCACGTCGCGCAAGGGCTACTTTGAAACAGCCAACAAGGGGACCATTTTTTTCGACGAAATCGGCACCATCACTTGGGAGACGCAGGCCAAGCTGTTGCGCGTGATTCAGGAACGCGAGTTTATGCCGGTGGGGTCGGCGGAGACCATCAAGGTGGATGTGCGCATTATCGCGGCAACCAACGCCGAGTTGAAGAAGTTGGTGGACGACGGCAAATTTCGCGAAGACCTGTATTACCGGCTCAACGTGATCAATCTGGCGCTGCCGCCGCTGCGGGAACGCAAGGAAGATATTCCGCCGCTGGTCGACCATTTCTTGACGAAATTCAGCCGTGAAAACGAGAAGTTCCTGGATCCCGATGGCAAGAGCCTGTTGCGATTTGAGCCGGATGCCATGCAATTGCTGATGGACTACAACTGGCCCGGCAACGTACGGGAACTTGAGAACGCTGTGGAGCGGGCGGTGGTGCTGGCTTCACAAGCGACGGTGCCGGTGGATGTGCTGCCGGATTCGATCCTGCAGGAAGGCGGCGTGAAGATCCGGCGCGACGAGACGGGCGCACTACCGGCGGATGCATCGCTGCCCGAGATTTTGGCCGATTTCGAGCGGCGCAAGATCATCGACGCATTGGAATCGGTGAACTGGAGCCAGACCGACGCGGCCGAGAAGCTGCACATTCCGCTGTCGACGCTGAATCAGAAGATCAAGCGGTTGAGTATTGAGATTAAGCGGAAGGGCGGGGCGTAGCGCGGGTAGGGAGACTGTGCGGCACTGCTAACTCGGCGCCCAATTCTTGCTGATTGCTGATTAAAGTCGCAACTTGGCCATTGCGACAATGAAATGTCTAGCTAGCGTCGGTAGGCGCACCTGTCTGAGCTTGGCCCAGGGGATGATTCCGATCAAACAGGGTCGAGAGGAACTCGTGGCGACGGCTTTCCTCTGTGTCCACGTGCTTATTGAGTGTGCGGTCGAACAAACAGCGATGCGCTCGACTAAATCAAGGGCACATTCGCCGCTGAGGGCGAAGAATTGTTACCCTTAACCTGCTGCCGGCGCGGAAACGGTCACGGACTACAAATAAACGTAGTCCGCTATCAGGAGCGCGCAGTGTAATTCCGTCAGAAATGAGGATCTAATGGAAATGGCCACAGACGCCCGGCTTGAGCATCAAATTATCAAGGTTAAGCAACTGGTTGAGGACTACCGTGCTGGTCGCATCGTGATCCCTGAATTTCAACGAGAGTACGTCTGGAAGAAGAGCAAGTCGCCGAGGTTGATTGATTCGCTGTATAAGGGATTCCCGATTTCTTCACTTCTACTGTGGCAGAGTGCCGTCGAAACCCGTTCTCGTCGCAGGGATCCTCGCCCGATTCGAGCCAATATCATGAATTGGCTTATTGACGGCCAACAAAGGGTGATTACGTTGTCGCGCACCATGAACGGGGACGAGGGTATCGAGGTGGTGTTCCACCCCGAAAGTGAGGAGTTTCGTCTCGCTAATGCGGCCACGCGGCAGGATCCGAACTGGATTCGTGTCGCCGAAATACTTGACGATGACCTCTATCGCCAACTCCGTCGAAACCTTGATGGGAGCCGTCAGGCCGACAAAAGAGAGGCCCGCCTTGAGAGGCTTCGGAAGACTTTGGATTATGAGATACCAGTTGTCCGCATGGTCGACTATAGCTTTAGTGACGCGGTGAAGGCCTTCACGCGAATTAATACGCTCGGCGTGAGACTAAAGAAAGAGGACATCGATAGCGCACAGGTCGCTGCAAGGCACTCGGGATTCATAGCGGACTCAGTTGCGCCATTCCTAAATCGCTTAAGACAGCAGGGATTCAATCGACTGAATGTTATGCATTTGTTCCGAGCATGCGCCTTTATCGCAAAACCGGATGGGCGCAATAGGACCCCGCTCCATGAACTTGAGCGCCAGGAGGTCAGTTCGGCTTGGAAGACGACAGAAAGAGCGACCGAGAAAGCCATTGGTCTCGTCCGCAGCGAATTGGGCCTTGTAAACATGGACATTCTCTGGTCGGGAGCCCTTTTGGTACCCTTGATTGCACTGTGTGCCAACACCGAGCCACGGCAGCGTGACGCCAGAGAGCTCGCGGGCTGGATCTCCCTCGCAACGCTGTACCACCGCTATAGTCGCTCCAGTGAGACGGCCCTCGATCAAGATCTGAAGGCGTGCCGAGCACCCGATCCTGTTGGGGCACTTCTGACAAATCTTCGGTCGGTAAGGACTTCTCTGGTGGCTGACGCAAAAGACTTCACTGGCGCCCTAGTCGATCGGAGCGGTTTGCTAGCGCTGTATGTGTCCTGTCTGAACCGCGGTATCCTCGACTTCTATACGGGCGGCAAAGTGCTTCTCCAAGGCAACGTCGACCGCCACCACATTTTACCTCGCGCGCAGTTTCCCGAGAAACTTCGTCCGACAGCTGACACCATAGCCAACATGGCATTTATAGCGGGCGACGTAAACAAGTCCATCGGGCAAGCTGGTCCCGAGGTCTATCTGGCGAAGCTCGATACCAAAGTCCTTCGAAGTCAGTGCATTCCGACCGACAGCGCTCTATGGAGAATCGACCAAGCCGAGGCGTTCTGGCGGGCAAGGCGAGAATTATTGGCGGAGTCTTTCAATGAGTATATTCGTGAGGCTTTTCCCCAACGCCGCGTTTGATGCTTTCCGTCCGTTGGTGTGCCACAGCCTAGCGCCCTGCTATCATGCCTTCGAGCGGCGGATCGCTCTAAGCTGGCGGAGCGGGCCTCCGGGTTCGGTTCAGCCTCTCTGGGGTTACCCCAGGGGATCGTGAAAGCCTAAGATTTCGTCGCGTGAGCTTCACTGCGCTCCACGCAGAACCGCGCGCGCAGGGTGAGACTGGTTGGAGCCTCCGCCGTTCCTTTTGTATGCCACGTTCCTTCGTCCTGGCTGCATTAGCACGGTCGTTTCTGGCTGGCGAAATAACGATCGACGGAATCGTCGAACGCGCCAGCAGGACACTCGGCCGGAATTGGCGATGGCTGCATCCTCTGGCCCGGCGCTTTGTGGAATCGGTTGCCGGCGAGACGCGTCCCCGAGAACGCGATGTAATCCAGTTCTTTCTTCAAGACCGCGGTTTCCGGCGCGTATGGACTAAGAACTCCGATGAATTATTCGTGGCTCAATGGCTGCAAGACGCGCAACAGATGCGACCTGTGGCGGCGGCCGAAGAGTGGGGTGTTCCGGCCATCGAATCCGTCGGCGCGCTGGCTGCTTGGTTCCAGGTCACGCCCGACGAACTGCTTTGGTTCGCCGATCTGAAGGGGCTGCTCTACAAAAGCAAGAGTGCGCCGCTGGTGCATTATCACTATCGCGTCTTGGCGAAACCATCCGGAGCCATCCGATTGATTGAAGCGCCCAAGGCCCGGCTGAAGGCGCTGCAGCGGCTAATCCTGGCGCAAATTCTCGACAAAATCCCTCCGCATTCTGCCGCTCACGGATTCGTCCAGGGCCGATCAGTCAAGACCTTTATCGCGCCGCACGTTCGCCAGCGGGTTGTATTGAAAATGGATTTGCAGGATTTCTTTCCGTCTATCACTGGCACGCGGATACAGACTATTTTTCGAACGATTGGATATCCCGAATCTGTCGCTGATTTGTTGGGAGGTATTTGCACGAATGCCGTTCCGCGCCGGGTTTGGAACGGTGCCACGGCCGACGCTGACCCGGAGCAGCTTCAGGAAGCACGCCTGCTGCATACTCGTCCGCATTTGCCGCAAGGCGCTCCCACGTCGCCCGCGTTAGCGAATATTTGCGCCTATCGTGTGGATTGCCGGCTCACCGGACTGGCGCGAGCGGCCGGAGCCGAATACACCCGTTATGCCGACGATCTCGCGTTTTCTGGCGGCGAAGAGTTCGAGCGCAGCGTCGAGCGATTTTCCACGCACGTCGCGGTCGTTCTGATGGAAGAAGGGTTTGCCGTGAACCACCGCAAGACGCGCATCATGCGCCAAGGCGTGCGGCAGCGTTTGGCGGGACTGGTGGCGAATGAACGTCCCAACATTGCGCGCGCCGATTTCGACCGGCTTAAGGCCACCCTCAACAATTGCATTCGCCAAGGTCCGCAGACTCAGAACCGGATGGCGCACGCCCGATTTCGAGCGCATCTGAGGGCCGGATCGGGTGGGTGGAGGTCGTAAATCCTGCGAAGGCGCAGCGGCTTCGCGCAATTTTCGATCGAATCTCCTGGCCGTGAACGGATTGAATCAGATATGCTCTGCGGCGGGCCGGAAGCCGCCTCGGTCTTTTTGCCCATTGGAATCGTCTTAATTAGAAGATGACTGACAACGGGTCTGGGAGAAAGAGTGTGGAGAGCCGCGCCGCCAAAACGGTTCGAGAAATCTTCGAGTCCGGGCGGCCGCTCACATACATCCGTTCTTCAGAGGAGCAGCGCGTCGCGAGGGTATTGAAGGAAGTCAGCCAGAACCTGCGTGGATCGTCGCCGCTACCAATTTGGACCTGGAGCCTTACCGAAGGGATGCGCCGCGATGGCGAAGCATCGCCGGTGGCCGCAACCGATCCGCGCGGATTGTTGGACTTCATCATCGCGCACCCAGGCGCTGCGATCTTCCATTTGAAGGATTTTCACGAGCCGCTGCGCGAATCTTCCGAGATCCGCCGCCGGCTGCGCGACGTGTACGAAAGCTGTCTGGATCAACGCAAATTTGTGGTGATCACATCGCCAGTGCGGTTCGTTCCCGAAGAAGTGGAACGCAGCATCCTGTTTTTGGAATTGCGCACGCCCGACGTGGTTGAGCTGCTGGAGTTCCTGCGTGAAGAGACACCCGCGACCAGCGATGAAATCCTGAAGCAGGTGTCGCGCGCATTGCTTGGCCTGACGCTGGATGAAGCGCGGTACGCATTACGGCGAGCGTTGGCAACGGGACGAGCCCTGGGCCCTGAGTCATTGTCGGCGCTGCTCGAGGAAAAGCGCCTGCTGGTGAACCGCAGTGGAGTGCTCGAATTCATCGCCGACGGCACTCAACTCGGAGATGTGGGCGGTCTGGAAGGCCTGAAGACCTGGCTGATCGAACGGAGCAAACTGTTCGAGATGCGAGACAGTCTGGACGCGGAAATCGTCCCCAAAGGGCTGCTCATGATGGGCATTCCCGGATGCGGCAAGAGCCTTTCGGTAAAAGCCATCGCTTCGCAATTCAACCTTCCGCTATATCGCGTGGACATGATCGAGATTTTTTCGGGACGGCATGGCAAGCCCGAAGGCGCATTCGTCGAGGCCTGCAAGATGATGGAGGACATGGCGCCCGCGGTGCTGTGGTTCGACGAAATCGAAATGGGCATCACGTCCACCGATTCGGGCGGCGAGCAGGGACGAATTTTCGCGTTCTTCCTGACCTGGATGCAGGAGAAGACGCGCGGGCTTTTCGTCGCCGCCACGGCCAATCGCATCGATCTTCTGCCCGCGGAAATGATCCGCAAAGGCCGCTTCGATGAGGTGTTTTTCGTCGATCTGCCGAGCGAAGAGGAGCAGATCGAAATCTTCAAGATTCATCTGAAGCGGCGCGGCATCGATGAAACTGCGTTCCGCGTGGATCAACTGACGCAATTCACGGGCGGTTGGACGGGCGCCGAGATCGAGCAGTGCGTGGTATCGGCGATTACGAAGGCACGTTTGGCCGATCGCGGACTAACCGAGCAGGATCTGATCAGCGTAGCTGTCCGAACGGTGCCGCTGTCCAGGACCATGAAGGAACAGATCAACCACATTCGCGGCTGGGCCTTCGAACGCGCGGTGCGCGCTACTCCGCAGGGCATCCGGCGGTAGCGCGAAAAATCTGAAAGTTCTGAAAGTAATGCTACGCTAGCCTCATTCCCTATTTGAACCCGGGTTGGGTGGAGAGTCGGAGGCTAGATGATGAAGTGGACGCTAGTGCCGTTAGCGGCACTGTTATTGAGTTTTGCGCAGGGCGTGGACGCCCAGGTGACGTTGAGCGCCGCGGTGAATGCCGCCAGTTATTTGAATGCGAGTCTTCCCAACGGAAACCTCACGCAAGGCGGAGCATTTGTTGTGTTCGGGAAAGGACTGGGTCCGGCGCAAACGGCAATCGTCAATGCCTTCCCGCTGCCAAGCAATCTGGCCGGAACATCCGTTAGCGTCACGGTGGCTGGCACCACCGTCCCGTGCATCATGCTCTATACGCTGGCGACGCAGGTGGCAGCGGTGGTGCCTTCCAGCACGCCCGTTGGCAGCGGAACGATGGTGGTCACCTATAACGGGACGAATAGCGCGCCCCTCAAGATTAATGTAGTGGCTCACGATTTCGGGATATTCGCGCTCAACCAAGGCGGCAGCGGTGCCGCGGTGGTGGTCAATCCGTTTACGAATGTTGTGAACTCCAGCAGCGCGTCCGCGAATCCGGGCGACCTGGTGGACATTTGGGGCACCGGGCTGGGACCCGTGGCTGGAAACGAAGCGGCCGGTGCGTTGCCAGGCAACATTCCGAATTTGGATCTGCAAGTGTACGTTGGCAGCCAGCAGGCGCAAGTGACGTATGCCGGCCGGTCGGGATGCTGCACGGGTTTGGACGAGATCCAGATCGCCGTGCCGGCAGGAGTGACGGGATGTGCCGTGCCGGTTTATGTGGTCGATGGCGGGGTGGCGAGCAACTTCACCACGATGTCGATCGCGCAGTCGGGGAGCAGTTGTAGCCAGACGGGTGAAAACGATCCGTCCTTGCTACAGATCGCCCAGAAGAATGGGGGGTTGCGTACGGGAAGCGTCTCGTTGGGCCGGTCGCACAGTTATGCCAACACAATCGATTACCAAGGCGACAACGGCGCAACGTATTTTTTGAAGATCCCGGCAGCCTATCTGGGACAAGCAGTGCAACTGCCCGCGGCGAACACCTGTGAGGTGACGCAGTTTCCGGTCGGCTCGTCGGGTGCAATCTCCGGCGGCGCTCCTACTGGATTAGACACTGGCGCAGTGGTCTTGGGTGGACCCATTGGCCCGTACACTTTGCAACCTATTTCGACCGGGGAGGCCGAAATCGTCTTTTCGCCCAGCACAGCTACAGCCTCGCCGGGACTGATCAACGACGGTACTGTGCTGTTGCCCGGTTCTTACACCTTTACGGCGGCAGGCGGCAAAGACGTGGGACAGTTCACAGCTTCTATTGCGCTACCCGCAAAGTTGAACTGGACGAATCGCCCCGCAGTCCCTGCGACCATCGATCGCACGCAACCGCTGACCATCACGTGGAGTAGTGGGTTCGCAGGCGCGCTTTTGCAGATTATCGGACAATCGCAAGTATCGCAGGGGGTGGGCGCGCAATTCACCTGTTGGGCCGACGCGACGGCAGGTACATACACCGTTCCGGCCGCGGTGCTCTCGGCCCTGCCGCACACCTACTCGACTTCCGGACTCGCGCAAGGCTCTCTGGACGTCACGCAGATTTATACCGGCCCCGTGTTCACTCCGCCGGGCGTAGACTATGCAACCACTTCCTTCACCGACGGGTTCGACATCGCGCCAGTGGCGTATCAATAGTTGCCAGCCCGTCGGGCCGCCTGTGCAAGAGAAATTCCGTGCTAGAGTTGAGGGGTCAACTATTTTGGCATCTTCGCATGAGTCCGGTCCAACCGCCCGAGTCCGATCCTGCCCGATTAACCAATTTGAAAAGCTAAAGGAAAAAGCATGAAGAATATTTTCGTAGGAAACCTCAACTTCGGAGCTACCGAAGCTGCGGTCCGATCTCTGTTCGAGGCGTACGGAACCGTCGAGCGCGTTAACATCATCACGGACCGGGATACCGGTCAGCCCCGCGGTTTCGGATTTGTCGAGATGAGCGCCAACGCAGAAGCGGATCGAGCGATCGCTGAGTTGAATGGCAGGGAACTCGATGGCCGGGCGCTGAATGTGAACGAAGCCCGTCCGAAAACCGAACGCAGCTTTGGGGGCGGCGGCGGCGGTGGGGGCGGCGGCCGGGGTCGTGGGAACAATCGCTGGTAATTGAACCAGTAAGAATTTGAAGCAGGGAGGGGCTGCGTTAACCAAACGCGGCCTCTTTTTTGCGAGTAGTCGAAAAAGCTTTACGACTTGAGTGCGATGCTCAACGTCATGTTGCCGGGATTTTCGCGCTCAAAAGCAAGCAGAGCAACCTTCAGCGGAGACGTTCGAATAGGACTGCTAAACCACTGTTCTGGAATCGGTAAGGTGCTCTGATCAATTTCCTTCCACAGTTCACCGTTCAGTTTGCGCTGATCGATGCGTGCGACCTTGTCCTCGATACGCACACGTAGGTCCTGCGTTTCAAATGTTACATTATCCATAACTTCATTGTCCCACGGACGCCAGGACGGCGGGGCCTTATCTTGCTGGGTCCATGCCAGGGGCCTGACATGATTGAAGTTCAACGCGTCCGCTCCACGTTGCTGAAGGGCTAGTTGCAGGTTTAAATCCGTTGTAAGCACCAGAGTTCCTCGCGTGCAAACGGTTGCTATCGCGGCGTCAGCTAATCCCAAGCGCGAGAACAACGGATGGGAAACGAGCATCTTGCCTTCTTCATGTGATTCGTCCATCAGCTGAACAAGCGAAGCGAATCGGCCTCGAGCCATTGATAATTCCTTGCCGGCATCAAGCATTACGTCGTGGCGAGTTCGCGGATTTTCATAGACGCAACTTCGCCATTCTTCTTGAGCACGGTGAAAATCTTATAGTCGCGGCGTGGCCCTACTGGGCTGAAAGCAGAAAATGTGGCGCTGGTATCTATCATGCTTAACGTGATCAGCCAAGCGTTATCGCCGCTGAGGTAACTCCCCGACTCTACTTCTTCGAGCTGGACAGTAGCGACTCGTTCAGCATCCAGGTTTTCTTTTGCAAAAAGCATGGCACTCTGAACGGCTCCTTTGATGGTCGCCATGGTTCGAACATAGCATAGGAATACAGCACCACTAAGGCTCTGACTCGATCCGCAGCAGCGCTCCGTCCTCTTCTTCAGTCAGCACATGTAAGTACCCATCGGGGCCCTGGCGCACGTCGCGGATACGCTGGTGCAACTCGGTCACACCACGCGGTCCAGCCGGCCGGTGCCCGGAATTTCGCCTTGGCGCATGCCTCCAACGCACGTTGCCTTTCCAGGCGGGGAATTTGTCGCCCGCATAGAAGGTCATGCCCGATAGTGCGATGGATGGTATCCAAACCACGATGGCCGGCTCGAAGCCATCGCGCGTAGGAGCCTCGGAAATTCGTGGACCATCGTAGGCGCGGCCATAGCTCACCACAGGCCAGCCGTAATTGCGGCCCGGTAGGATCAAGTTGATCTCATCGCCGCCGTTCGGCCCGTTTTCGTTGGAATATACGGCGCCTGTTTCGGGACGAATCGCCAGGCCCAGCACCCGAACGAAACAAGCGACTGTGAGCACTTTTGAACAGACAGAACGCGGTCACACATGCCTTAATCAAATCCAGCCGTCCAGAAAAGTGAGTCCTGCAGCTTGTGTCCTAGCTGTCAAGAGATCGACCATGTCAACCTGCTACCGATGCGGCGCTCCAGCCGAAACGCACAGTATAGAGCTTCCAATATGCCTAGCGTGCTCTGACGCGCTGGCTCCGAAAACGAAACCAAGCCAGAATGATGTGCAATTAAGCCTTTCCCACGACTGACCACACATTGCGACTCCGCGCCGGTATACACTGGGCTGGAGGCTGCGACTAGTTGGGCTTCATTTATCCGCGACCATGAGAATTCACCTCGTTAATCCAAGCGACACTTCCTTCGGAACAGCAGTCATCACGCCCCGATGGCTTTACGTGCTGGCCGCAGCGACCGCCAAGTCTTTCGGCGACCCGGAAATCTGCGATGAAACCCTGGAACACCTGGATCTGGAGCGCATTTTATCTGGCGATGTCATAGGCATCGGCATTCACACCGGAAACGCCCTGCGGGGATACGAGTTAGGCCGCGCGGCACGTGAGCGGGGCGCCTGGGTGGTCTTTGGGGGCATCCATGCCACGCTCTATGCGGACGAGCCGTTTGAGCGCGGCGGAGCCCATGTGGTGGTGAAAGGCGATGGCGATATCATTTGGAACCGCGTGCTCCGGGACTGTGCCGATGGGATTCCGGAACGCATTTACAACGGCGGAAAAGTAGAACCGGGGGACTTCCAGAAGGCCCGCTGGGATCTGTTGCCCGCTAACAGCTACATGTGGGGGTCGGTACAGACCGTGCGCGGATGCGCGAAACATTGTTCGTTCTGTTCGGTGTGGCGCACCGATGGGCAGCGCCCCCGGCAGCGCGCCAGCGACGGCGTTATCGAGGAGATCGTCGAACTGCGACGCCTGGGCTTCCGCTTCATCGCTTTGGCGGACGACAATTTTTATCCTGTCACGCTCACTGATATCGCTCTGGCCAAGCGGCAGAACAATCAGGCACGAGTGGATCAACTGCAGGCCATGCGCGATGAGCGCCTGGAACTGATGGAGAGGTTGTCGGAACTGCCCACGGACATGACCTTCTTCACGCAGATCACGATGGAGGCCGCCGAAGACACGGGTTTTCTGGATGCCATGAAAAAAGCCCACATCCGAGGCGCGCTGGTGGGGGTGGAAGCGGTTACCGAAGAAGGGCTGAAATCGGTTTACAAGGATTTCAACTTGTCCGGCGACAATCTGGTAAAGCAGCTGAAGACCTTTTCCGATCACGGCGTGCACGTTCTCGGTTCGTTCATTTTCGGGCTGCCCACCGACAGGCCGGATACGTTTCTTGCCACACAGGATCTGGCCCAAAGGTCGGGTCTGACGTTCGCGCAGTTTGTCATGCTGACGCCCTTTCCGGGTACTGTGGACTTTGAGAAATGGGAAAAAGCGCAGGGGGACCAGGTGCCTCGAGTGGATGGAATCCCGTTGACGCGCTACTGGCTGATTCCCGCGCACAAGCGGCCCAAAATGTTCATGCCGCATCCCACCATGAGCTCCGAGGAAATGCGAGCGCGCACCCAAGGTGTTTGGGATCGTTTCTACAGCTTCCCGTCGGTTTGGAAGCGGTCGCGCTGCACGCCGAATCTCCGAGCGCGCCTGGCTTTCGTCTTTATCTCGAAGCTATATCGTCAGATGTATGCCAGCTCTGGGATCACCACCGATAGCGCGCGGCGTAACAAAGCCGGCATGTGGGCCCGTTGGCTGGCCGTTCCCTGCCGCAAGTTGTTCCAGGCCGATCCGATGCCGGAACTTCAAATCCCTCGACTGAAAACGGATGTACCGGATCTGTTTCAGGTTATCCAATAGAGGTTTTCGGGCTCCGTTAGAGCCGTCCGTGCCTAATGTTTTCCTAGATGAATGACTGTCCCATCGGCATTGGTCCGATCCCCGGGCTCCACGCCGGCCGGGCAGCTTCCCAGATACTTCTGATCCAGGATCATCGTGGTCTCACTAACGCCATAGTGGACTCCGGCAAACCTAATGATCCCAGAAGGATTGAAGTTTCCGAGAGGCACAATCACCCCAAATACAGGATGAGCGCAGCGTGTCGCGTAAGGTGATCAACAACTACTCAAACCCGCATGGAAATATCCGCTAGCAAGTTCGGGTTTGGCTTCT
>PKZC01000041.1 GCA_003132905.1 Bryobacterales bacterium
ATGGCACTTCGATGCCGCAGAGCGGGCGCCGTCCCCAGCATCAATCGCGACCGAGCCATCTCGCGCCAGCGCAGAGCAATGTCCGCTTCTCTAATCGGCCCCAAAATCTCCAGCGATCGAAACGCCGGCCGGCCGATTACCCCATCTGTTAGCCCGATAGCGACCATTCGAAAGGCTAGTTCGCTTGTCGGCCAAGTCATCAATAGCGGACCTCACCGGATGCCTCCAACAGCCCTCACGGGTCTGTCGCGGCTTCCGCCAAAGGTTATGCGTTCAAAAGTAACCGATGGGAAGAGTGCGTCAAAATGGCAATGAAAACGGCCGCATCAGCCCCTCGACCAACGTCCGGGCTGCCCGACAGCAGCCATCCGAACCTCGCTTTCTGTCTTGAAGAAAGACCGGAAGAACGCGAGTATTCAGACCAGTGCCGGAGCCATCTGGGGAATCCCGGTTAGATTGCGATACCGGCAATTTACTTGACACCCTCTGTAGCCGCATGAATGCTGCCGAAGCCTCGAGGAATTTCGCTTCGATCAGCAAGGGGAAAATCACTATGATCAAACACATTGTCTTGGCTTCGCTGCTGGGCTGCGCGCTGGCAACGCCCGCATTGGCTGACGATATCAAGCGGGACCGGCGAGACATCAAGCTCGATGTCAAAGACTTGCACCTTGACCGTATCGATCTCAGGCGGGACCTCAAGGATGGCGCGAGCAAGATCGATATTCAGAAAGACCGGGTCGACATCGCCAAAGACAGATTGGATTTGCGCCGCGACCGGATCGATGTTCGTCGGGATATTCGCGCCAAGAAGTAAGCCTCGGCCGCGCATGCGGGCCGCTCAATTCGTAGGCTGACCTCTCCATGATATGGGGCAAAAAGGGGCTGGTGGTCGTAACGGTCGCGCTCGCCGCCGCCATTACGTTCAAGCCGGCAAAAGCCGCAGATCTTCCAATCGAAGTTATGGCCGAAATACCCCGGTCCGCTTCGATTGCGAATTGGGACGGGCTTTTCTCCTGGGTGGAGGCCTCGCGCCAGTCGGTCAATTTATCGCAATTTAATTCGGGCCAACTGCTGCCGGCCCAAATTCTTACGCCGAGTTGGGCACCGCCGCACAGCACCGATCTAGTCACCGACGGCTACGGCTTGCGTGGGGCGGTCGGGTTGATCATTCCTAGCGGGACATTCTCAAAACTCAATTCGGATTTGCGCGTGCAGTTGGAAACATCCTACGTCAATGCTCGCTCCTCCGACTCGGTCGGCTCTGAGTTTTTGATGTCCGATCCCATCTCAGAGCGGTGTGGATGTAACGCAATTGTCAGCGCCATCACCGCGACTACGCCTGCGGCCAGCTACCAAAGCTGGCAACGCGAACTTAAAGCTGCGACCGATTTAAGCTTTGGCCGCGTCGTAGTCACGCCCTCGATGTCGCTTTTTTCAAAGGATGCACGTAGCTATCAAAACCTGTTTGACGGCGCCGCCAATTCCGCTTGGGCGGATTGGGGCGCCAAAATTGGCATCGATACGACGGTCGAGATCAGCAACAGGGCATTGCTTGGATTTCGCGGTAGCGTCGGCACCGCGTACCGAGCGGTTTCCTTTGCTCAAGGCGCCACCGCAGACTTCGCCTCCTCTGAAGCAAGTGCGATCGGCAGACCGCTTCTGGCCGCCAGCGAAGTCAATCTAATCTGGAAGCCGCAAGCGTGGCAAACGATCAAAGCCTATGTCGGGATTCAGTTCGACAGCCGAGTGCCCAATACTCCGGACCCGTATGCAATCGATCCCAGCACCGCCGGCTCGGTTATGTTTCAGACCGTGCAGAGCTTCTATTTCGGCGGGTCATTCAAGCTCGAATACGGATCAGACGCGGCCACGCGCCATTAAGTGCTGATTTAAGCAAATAGCGCATTTTATTGTCGCCCCCGCTGCGCGGCTAGGTATTTATCTACAACTTCCGTGACTTGGTGACGCGTCACTCTTTTGCCACACATCTTAAAACTCTATTGGATAAGCCCTGATTTCGCTTTGGATTCGCGGAACCACCAATATACGTTTCAGCGAGGCATTATGTCTGTGCACTTTGAGTGCGCGTTGCAGTTTCGATATCGGGGGTGTCGTGCGTAGATCATTTGTTCTTGGGTTGTCTTTCGCTGCGTTAGGTTTTTCTTCCGCCAGCTTTGCCGCCGACATGCCGACCAAGGCCCCGGTGGCTCCGGTCCCAATGTGGAATTGGAGCGGGTCGGTAACGGCCTAGCAGTTCGGCGGCATTGAGTTGGCCGGCGGTGAATTCAGATCCTGGGGTTCGACAGGTAGATCATGGCTTCGCGCCGATCCAGCGAGACGAGCGGGTGGCTCGAAGTGATCCCCGGCCTCAGCCCAATACTGGCCACCTCACTTCGCTTATTCAACCCACTCAATCAACTTCAGGTCGTCTTTTGGCGTATGGCGTCCGCGAGCCGTTGACCCTCTTGGACCAGGGTCACATTTGTAGAACATCATTAGCAGCGGGATCCCGTGGATTGCGCCCAAACCTACTGGCCTTAGCACCGAGCAAGCATTCTGCATCGCCTACGAACTCCTACGAACTCCTGCAACTCGGACCATTGGAGCGGCAACTGAGGGTGGACTTGTTATTTACCGATGTCGTTCTGCCGGGTGCCGCGACCGGCGCTCAAATCGCTACACAGGCGCAAACGCTGCGCGCGGGCCTGAAAGTTCCGTTCACAACCGGCTACGCTCGCAATGCTATTGTGCATCACGGTCGGCTAGACGCGGACGTTCAACTCATCACCAAGCCATTCACCTATGCGGAACTCGCGATAAAGGTGCGCGACGTATTAGACACGCCATCCTAGTTTCGGCTGGAATTAGTCGAACCGCTTTTTACTTTCAAATCAATTTTTTTCGCAAGTGCCGCCAGACATCGTTGGCATATCTTGATTATTGTCTTCACCGTCGACGTAACCGTAGAGAAACACTGATATAAATCGATTGCTCTCCACGTTGAATGTAAACCTATGGCGCTTAGCTGTACAAACAACGTTACCATCATCGCCGACAATGATTATTTTAGAACCGATTCCCGTACCACCGAATGTGCAGGGTACCGCCGCATTGGTCCCCGTTTCAGTTATCGTTACTACATAGTCGGCAACGTCTTCTTTTTCACCGGATGAATTTCTGGCTGGCTGGCGCAGCAGTGCAGATAGCACCCTGCTCTGCCCTTTTCCCCTGCTAACAGGGAATTTTACAAAATCACAGCATTGGGCGCGTTAGAGACTGCAACTAATGACGTCGTTGCAGGCTTTCGATGCGATTTCCCTGCTCAAGGTAACAGGGAAACTTGGCGCGACAACAGGGAATTTTATGAGCAGAAATCAGAATCACCGCTGGATAATCTTTTCTCAATAAAGAGCGTTAGCAATGTCGGTTTTACTACCGAAAGAAGACATTGATCGGCAACTCTCGAATGTCCGCTAGGCTGCCCGCGCTAGTGTTTTGGTTTGTTCATATCATTGATAAACGCATCGATCTTTCGAATGAATTCTGCCGAAGGGGAAACGGGGCCAACGTGCTGAACAGCGGCCCTCAGCTGCTCCACTTCCGGCATAACCAGGTGAGTGGGGAACTCCTCGCCGCGAAGTCGAAGCTCCGCTCCTGCGTCATCCAAGTTACGAAGGTGAGGCCCAGTCCGCTGTATTACGAACTGCCGAAATGCCTGTGCCCATTCCTTGTTCAACCGATCATATCTCAGCCTCTGAAATCGCCGGCCACGTGTTAGGTAGTCTCGGGTCTGTTCGAGCAATTCATTTTGAAGCCAAACTTCGGGCAGAGTTCCAAATTGCTCTTCTAATTTCTCCATCAGGGCTGTCTGTTCGGTCATCAGATCCGCTGCCATAAGAGATTTAACGAGTTTTAGGCTTGCACATCACCGCGATCTCAAGCCGTGAAGTCTAGGTTCCGTTTTGAGCGATGACCTCGCTCGCTCGTTTCCGAATCGGCGTCCTCATCCAAGTCCCCGGGTCTTTTCCGGGCCCCGGACAGCTTCTTCAGGCGGTCTCTTTGCTGCTGCGCGGTCGTTATCAATTCTTCGGCCTGTACTGCCAACTGAAATACGGTCGGCGGCACTTTTGGCGGCGGCGCTGGCGGGGCGAATAGAAGCGGCGGTCGCATGTGGATTTTCATCGCATCACCTCGCGAGATACTCCAATGTGCGTGGCGAAACGCGCCAAACAGCGTTTGGCGGTCATAGAGGAGCAAGAAGCGGGCCAAATTACCTCAATGATTTTTCTATAGAATTTGAAATGCTCTGTCGGATAGACGGGCTGTTATTTCCGATAGGAAGAATCTACCGTGCGGTGTGATGTCCGGGTCATTCGCTGCCGACCAATTCAGCGCCGGTGCCAACCAATGTCTGCTTCTCTAATCGGCCATTTGAGGTCAAGCACTTTCAGACTA
>PKZC01000003.1 GCA_003132905.1 Bryobacterales bacterium
ACAAAGCTACAAATCGACCAACGACCCCGCGATCTGGCGATAACTTCGCTTGTGGCCCTTCGCATTTCCGCGGTGACACCTGTATCCCATTGCGGTCGAGCCTTAGCGTACGCTGCCCTAAGTAGTTCTGGGAGATGCTCGATGTAAGCGTTCAACATGGCCTGTGGTGGTCTGCTCCAAGTTGCAGTCGTCTGCGCTGCGGGCTGACCACGCGCCATTCGCTCTGATGCGATTTTGTCGGCTTGCTCACGTCTAATCTTTACTCGCTCCAACCAGTCGTTGCGGTACCGACGGACCTCGGTCGCTTGGAGCCTCCTCCCGAAGCCTCCAGCTAATTGAGTACGGTCATGATCCTGAAGGCAGAGAACAGCGAGATTTTCGGGGGCGTTGTTCGACGGGTCATCATCAATATGATGGATTTGAACTGACAATCCATGTTCATGGCAAACGCAGCAGGTATGGTCGTGCAGAAACAGCACGTCTACGCTCACCTCCTCCGGTATTGGGGTTCGATCATTCGCCATCTCACGCATCCAACGTTCTGACTTGCGTTCAGCCTTAGCTATTGGCTCTGCCCGCTCGCTCCACCATGCGGGCAAAGCCGGCCGTACCGAACGAAAAACAACAGTTTGGGCCCAAGCAAAATGATTTCGTATTTGTCCGACCATGCGACTGATTTCCATCTCGCGACTATCCGGCAGGTAATACACCGGTGCTCCGAAACGACTATAAAGGTGTTCATCGTTCGATGTCGGAGACAGTAGAGCAAGTGATCTAATTTTCCAGCCCTGTGCAACGAAATAAGATAAATACTGATCCGCAGTTGGCCGACGCCGATATTTGTCAGTTCTCAGGGCAAACAAAACATTTATGTAGCCCGGATTGATCTTAAGCGTTCGGCCCATTTTTTTAATTTGAGTTTTTATTTCAAGTGGCACTGTGCCAATGATCGACGTTCAAGCCCACGCTCGGTGGCTCGCAAAATAGCCGATATCTCGCCGACAAGGTTGTGCTGATGACCAACGGCCCCGGCGCGGTGCTGGCCGAGATCGTGGAAAATTCGCTGCCCAAGGCGCGCGCGCGCCGACGTGCACAAGCATCCGCTCTATTACGCGGTGCGCAACCACATCATCGATTTCCTGAACAGCCGATCGCGCAGCTTCATCGCGGAGGCGGGCGCCGGCTACGATTCGCGCAAGATTGCGCTCGTGCGGGCCGGCCTGCCGGAACCGGCCATCGCTGCCACGTCATTGCCGGGCTCGACCCGGCAACCCGCGCACATCATCGCCTGGTCACTCTGGCGAAGAGCTCACCAAGCCGAAGCACGCCGCGCCCATCTCAAAAAGAGAGTGCAACTGTAATGCTAAGCATGTTCGGCTTCCTGCAATACGCCTTCGACTAATTCCATCAATCCGAGCATATCGTTGTGTTCGTTCAGCACAGCTTTGCCTGCTCGAAGGATTGATCCTGGCCGCTGGACAACATTCGAAACGAGTCGTTCGAATTTTCCAATCAATTCGTGTTCCGTCATGGGGAGTTCCGGATCGCCGGGGGTGCTGAGCACGAGTGCGCTTCGTGTCTCACCGGAGCACGTAATCAGTTGAATCTCCGCGGGCCACCGGGCCGGATAGTGCCGCTGCAACTCGTCAGCCATATCGACGTTGATGCGTTCGCCGAATTCGTAAAGCCGGTCTGCCCTGGTCCCGGGCGATTGGTTCACATTAAGCGCCTGATCGGGCGCGAGTGCTGTCAGCGCCATTTGATAACGTAGGCTAGTCAGGTGCGAACTCCGATTTCCGGGCTGCGCGTTGTGACCGATCATTCCGGCATATACCGTTGGGACCCTGACGGTGATTTGCCCGATGCTGGCTGGATCAAGTCCTTGTTCGATGAAGTTGTGAAGTGCGTGAGTCGCACTCATCGTCTGTTTGGCCGCGCACCTCGGCTTGAACGATACCTCATGCATGACGGCCAAATCCGGATTGGCGCGGAATACCTGCGTGTCAAACGCCAAGCCGCGCGTTTTTTCGAGAACGTCGTCTTGAAGCAAACCGAGATCGCCGGTGAATCCGAATCGAGCTGCCGATGCGGCTGCCAATCCGTTGCGCGCCGCCTGACCGACGGCGAGCCAGCGTGAGGTTGTTGCCCCCGCAGGCCTGCCCACGGTGGGCGCGGAATAGGTCAAGGCTATCGCCATGGCGTGAGCGGTTTGATGGGGGTCGAGTGTCCACAAGCGCGCCGCCGCGGCCGCAACGGCGAAAGGCGTTGCGAAGTATGTCGGCCAGATGCCTCGTCCGAGGATGGCGGGTCCCTTGATGCCGCATCCGAGGCGAATTATCGCCTCATAACCCGCATTGATGGCGGCCATCATTGACGCGGCGTCGGCGCCCGCCGACTGGGCCAATGTCAGCACCGCGGGAACAACGATCGCGCCGGGGGTGACCATCGCGGCGCGATGGATATTGTCCACCTCGCTCAACCTCGCGAGAGCGCAGCGGATCATTAGATCGAGAGCCGGGTCCGATCCATCGGCGCCTGCGGCCTTGCGCTCGGCGCGTCGCATCGCGAGAAGCATGCGCCCCTCGTCAGTAGCTGCGCCCGCGACAAGTGCGCCGAGGGTGTCGACGATGTGGAGCGAGATGGCCCGCTGCTGGTCCGGCGCCGGTGTACCGGACGTGGCTATCCGCAGGGCTAGCCATTCAATATCGTTCAAGCGTTCATTCTTTTCTGTTTGTGTAAGCCACGCCACGTTGCTGATCATGTCTATGCCGGCATTCGAGATCGTACGGCATGCCCACGATGAAGTTACTGGTGTTCCAACCGGTTTAACATGGGCCAGAGCGTACTATGGCGTGGGCCGTCCAGCATAACCGTCGCCGACTCCAGCACGCTCCTGCCGCATACATCGGTGGCACCGGCGGTGATAATATAGGCGCCGTTCTCAACCAGGGTCTCGCGAGAATCACTGGTGATCCACGGTTCGGCATCGAGCGAGAGGCCATGAGCGCGGCCGATTCTTGGACCGAGGGCCTCATGCGGGGCCAGGCCCGCAAGCTGCGGCTTCATGGCCTCTAGTAACTGTTGGACGCTTGCACCGGGGCGCGCGGTGTCCAGTGCCCGCTGGATGGCAGCCTGGAGGGCAAGCATTGCCTCCGGCAAATTAGATCCCAAGGTCTTCATGGCCTCGGTCCAATAGCCGCAATAGCGCACCGCAAGATATATGCCCCAGGGCTCCGCCGAATCCGGGGGTGATGCACTGCTGAGGGGACGAAGTTGACCACTGCCGCCGGGGCTGTACAGCGACCGCACATCTTGTGCGCCTGCGAGCCGCGCGATGCGTTCCGCGGCGATCAATGCCGGGGCAATCGCGGATCCCGCTTGCCGTTGCCGCTCAATTTCGGCGAAAGCACGTTGAAGAATTTCATAGGATGTCCTCAGTAGCTTGAGTTCGTTCGGGCTTTTAGAGCGCCGCAGAATCGCCAGCGCCTCCGTGGCATCCTCCGTCTCGCCAAAACTACCGCAGACTTCCGTAACATTGCGCCCGATATCGGCGCGCATGCGTGCGAGTTTGACGATGCCGATCTTAGTGGAGTCGGGGGCCCAACCGTTCTTGTCGCAAGCCGTCATCAGCCATTGCGACAGCGCCGCATTGATATCGCCTGCGGCTTGAATGTTCTCGACCCAGGTGAGGCGTTGGATGGCTGGCAGGTCGCGAGGTCCGACCGAAGCGACAAGTTGCGGCGGTTGATCGCTGCTGGCGTCGATCAATGCCAGACCCCAGCGCTGGTTGGGAACGAGATTCGTCAAATAGCAGAGGGCTGCGTTCTCGCGGCTGTCGCCGAGCACGACAAGCGCGTGCCAGCCGCTTTTGCGCATCAACTGCCGCACCGCATTCAGGCGCGCTTTAAATTCGGCGACAGGCTGCAACTCCGGTTGCCATTCGTAGCGGCCATACAGAAGGACGGACTGGAAGGTCAGCATGCCGGTATCCCATCAATCCGACGGCACAAGCTGGTCGAGCGCCGCCGGTCGCGCCGCCAGATTCCGGGCGCCTGTTTCGGTCACGACGACTGGATCGCCGCACATCATGTACCCGGTTTCAGGCATGTATTGATTAGGATGAATGACAAAGACCATATCACGTTCGATGACGGACTGGCTGTTCGCGGAAAGGTCGCCCGGATCGATTGACCCGAAGCCGAGGCCATGGCCGCGGGCGCGCATATGCGGCGGAACACAAAACTCGCCGTAGCCGGCTTCGATCAAATTCGCGTTGATCGCCGCGACCAGATCGGTCACGCGGGCGCCAGGAACCGCCGCTTTCATGCCGCGACGGAAAGATTCCTGCAACAATACATATTTCTCGACGACGGGTTGGGGAGCGCGGCCGATCACTGTTGTCCGGCAAATCTGGGAAAACTGACCGTCGAAAGAAGGCGAGACTTCACTGAGGATGATATCGCCTTCTTCCAGCACGTGGCTTCCCGGCGACCGGACCGCGCGGTTATGGCGGCCGGCACTGAGCATCAAAAAATTGTCGTCCGCGCCCGCCGCCGCCATCGCGCTACAGAGTTCCGTCGCCAAATTTATTTCGCTGATCCCCGGCCGAGCGAGGCTCAATAGTAGGTCATATCCTTGTAGTGCGATGTGCGTGGCGCGCTCGGCATTTGCGATTTCCGATGCCGACTTCTGTCGGGTTGCCGCCAGAAATTCGAAATCGAAGCGATGGCCTCGGCCGCGCAGCATCTGCATCAGCCACAATGCGTTCGCATAGCCGAGGGTATAGAGGCCAACAATACCGACCCGCGCGTTCGGCAACGCAAGCTGCTCGATCGACGCCGTAAGAGATGAGCGGATATCATTCGTCGCATCGTTGTGCATCGTATACGAGCGGGCTGCGGCACGATCAGCCTCCCACGCCGGCGAGACCACGAGCGTCGTTTCTCCGTCCTTGCGGAGGACAACATAGGAATCGCCGGTCGAGCGGAAGCCGCTCAATAGCATAACGGCGTTGGGTGTTTGGAAGCCATGGACGTCACCGCAAACAGCGATGACCGCGTCGAGGCCGGCACGTTCCATTTCGGCCAGGACGCGGCGGCATCGTCCGTTCACGCTCATGCTACTTTCCTGGCCTGCAGCGCGGCGGTGCAAAAATCATCTCGCAGCCGTAATCGGTTGCGCGATGCGCTGCCGAAGCGTGGCAGTGGCCGTCTGATCGATGGAGTGGTTCGCGTTCAATACCACACCGTACTCCTTCTCGGCCGCAGATTTCGAAATAAGCCCCTCGATCACGTCCCAGCGCACTGCTTCGGGCTTGCGCTCAAGTGGGCTTCCCCAGCCGCCGCCGCCGCCGGTTTGCGCGATGACTTGGCTATCCTTCGGCACCAGTTGCATGACTGAGTCGACCGCCTTGAACTCGGTCTCGTTCGGCCGCTTGAGCAGGAATTGCGCGATGGCACCCGCGCGTCCACCCCAAAGCCCCCACGGCGGGNNGGCGGGTCTTTTTGCCGGCGCGGTCGGGCTAAATTCCAGCGCCCCTCGACGAAATTGCGAATCTTCATTTCGATGCCGAAGCCGCCGCGATATTTGCCCGCACCGCCGGAATCCGGGCGCAGCGCGCGCTGCTCGATCATGACCGGGCATTTCAATTCGATGGCCTCGATTGCAGCATTGCGCACGTCGCCCTGGCAGACGGTGACCGTACCCGACTCGCCGTCTTCGAAGGGGCGGCCGCCCCAACCTCCGCCTTCCAAGCTTTGCAGGACGAAATTCTTGTTAGACTGCGGGTTCGTGCCAAAGAACACGATGGAGCCACCGAGCAGCGCGTGGTGGCCTGCGGGAATTCTATCTTTCATAGCCGGCGCCAGCGCTTTGAAGATTGTATCCACCACCGTAGGGACGATCAGGCTCCAGGAGGCCATCGGCGCCGGGAACGGCGCCATCATAATGTTGCCCTCCGGGATCACCACCTTGAGGGCGCCGAACGATCCTTCGTTCACGGCTTCGAGAGGCGCAGTCAGCGCCTTGTATGCAACGCGGGCAGCGGCAAGAGTGCGCGAGTTGATGCCCCCCTTGCGATAGGATGAGCAGCCCGACAGGTCGATGGTCATGTGGTCGCCTTCGACGACGACCTTCGCATGAATACGAATCGGCTCGCCCAATGCAACGCTGTCGTCGTCGTAAACAGATTCAGCCTCGTAGATCCCGTCCGGAATCTGGGTGACCGTCTTGCGGCACTTTTCCTCGGTCTCGGCGAAGATATGGTCGATCGCCGCCAGCATGGTTTGGTTGCTATATTTATTGAATAGCTCTTCGAGTTGCCGCACCGCGAGCCGGCATGCGGCGATCTGGGACCTCATGTCGCCCAAGGAAGACTCGGGGAAGCGGATATTATCTTTAATGACTCGGTGCAGTTGCTCGTCCAGTTTTCCCGCCTGGTAAATCTTCAATTGATCGAGCTGCAGGCCCTCCAGCCACGGATCCCGGACCGTGGCGCCGGCGCCGAATCCGGTACTCATTCCACCGACGTCGATCCAGTGAGCCCGAACCATCGAGAAGCAGATCAATCGCTCCTCGAAGAAAAACGGAACGAAGATAACGATATTGTTGAGATGCTGGCCGGCCACACGCTGATGATTGGTGATGAGGACGTCGCCAGGCGCAAACCCGTCAACACCGTAGCGAGCAACCGCATCTTCGATGATGACGCCGAGATCCGCCACGAAATGCGAAACGCCGCCAACGTTCTGCGATATCAACCGGCCTTTCACATCGACGAGGGCGGCGCAAAAATCGCGCACCTCGTAGATCATCATGTTGTATGAGGTCCGCTGTAAGTCGGCCGCCATTTCGTTGGCGACCGCCGGGAGCACATTGCGAATCACTTCAAGCGTTACTGGATCTAGCCTGCCCGACATCACGCGTTCCCCAAGGTAATTACAAGCTCGCCGGTCTTGGCGACTTTGCACCGGTCGCCTTCGAACATCACGGTTGTCGACGCATACTCTTGTATAAGCGCTGGTCCACTGATTTCCGTGCCAGCGGGCAACATGTCACGATGATAGACTGCGCAATCGGCCGGCCGGTCTGTCCGGCCCATGTAGACGGGCCGACGAATTGCCTTGGCCGTGCCGTCCTTGTCTGGCGCCACGCTTGGAAATTCGAAACGCGCGCGTTGTCCGATTGCCACCATGCGGATATTAATCATTTCGACCGGCTCGTCACTGGCATGATGCGCGTAGCGGCGTTCGTGCAAGTTGTCGAAGGCCTTTCGAATTTCCGCTGCGTCGCCCGCCTGGAGCTGTTCAATGGTGACCGGTACGGACAGGCTGAACTCCTGCCCGACGTAGCGCAGGTCGACCATAATCTGCGTCCGCACATTGCGCTTTTCCTTAAGCACCCCGTGCGCCTCCCTATCCATATCCTTGCAGATATCGATGATTCCGCTGAAATCGACCTCGTCGAGCAGCGCCAAGTAGGTTCGCACCAGGTCATGCCGCTCGTCCGCCATCAGCATTCCGAGCGCGGAGAAATGGGCCGGAAAGCGGGGAATGATGACCACCGGAATATGGAGTTCGCGCGCGATAGCGACCGCATGCAGCGGCCCGGCGCCGCCAGAAGCGACCATGACGAATTCGCGGGGGTCGTAGCCCTTCTGAACCGAAACCTCGCGCACCGCGAGCGACATCTTGGCGATGGCGATTTGGACAATCGCATCCGCCACCGACATGATGTCCATCTGCAGGGCTTTTCCGAGCTTGTCTTCGAATATGCGGTGGGCCCCTGCCTCGTCCAGCTGCATCTCGCCGCCGAGGAATTCAGAAACACCGACGCGACCGAGGATGACATTAGCATCTGTGATCGTCGGCTCGGTGCCGCCGTTGCCGTAGCAGATCGGACCGGGATCCGCTCCCGAACTCTTTGGGCCAACTTTCAGCGCGCGCACTTCGTCGATCCAGGCAATGCTGCCGCCGCCAGCGCCGACTTCGACGATGTCGACCACCGGGCTCATGACTGGATCGCCGCTGGCATAGCCACCGACGTAATAGCCCTCCGACATCGTCAGCTCGTTGTTGCGGATGAGGCTGGTCTTGGCGGTGGTGCCGCCCATGTCGAACGAAATGACGTTTTGATAGCCGAGTTGCTGCCCCACCATCGACGACGCAATGATGCCGCCGACGGGCCCGGACTCCATCATCGCGACGGGCCGCGCCATGGCGACGCTCGGCGCCATCACGCCGCCGTTCGACCGCATGATCGAGAGGTCGCCGGTAAAGCCGATTTTATTGAGGCTGGATTCGAGGTTGCCGACATAGGTGCTCACCGTGGGCCCGATGTAAGCATTCACCACGGTCGTTGAGATGCGCTCGTACTCGCGATATTCGCGCAGGATCTCGTGCGACAGCGAGATGTAGCGTCCTTTCAGGGCCTTATGCAGCTCTTGTCCGGTCGCCCGTTCATGCTCTGGGTTCGAATAAGAGTGCAGATAGCAGACCGCTACGGCCTCGATTTTTTCGCCATCGGGTGCGCCGCCGCCGTTCGCGATGAGTTCGCCGAGGCCTCTCACTTGATCCAGGCCGAGTGCCTTGAACACCTCACCGGATGCAAGCATGCGCTCGTCTACTTCGAAGGTCAGGTGACGCGGAACCAACGGACGCGCACGATGAAAGAAGATACTGTAAGATTCCGGCCGATTGCCGCGACCGATCGCATAAACATCACGCGTGCCGCGCGTAACGATCAGCGCTGTGCGCGCGCCCTTGCGTTCGATGAGTGTGTTGATTGCCGTCGTCGAGCCATGAATCATCTGGTCGATGCGGTCGATCGGCAACGAGCACTTGTTGATGCAATCGATGATGCCTTGAATCAGATTCTTCGGCGTAGTCAAGCTCTTGGCTTGGAAGAAACTGTTCGACGATTCGTCGAATGCCATCAGATCGGTGAAGGTGCCGCCGATATCAATTCCAACGATGGTCACTTTGTTTGCCCTCGTACCGGCACGTGGTTCGACGCGCTACGCCCCTAAATGCGCCGGGAGAGTGCCTAGTCCCCCGTAATAAAAGCAATAGGTGTAATGGCTTGATTGGTCATAGGCTGCGGCCTATGACAGCCGATCTCCGTGCGATTGTGCTGCTGCGAAGTTTGCCAGGCAGCAGGACCGGCCCAATGTAGGCATCTTGTCAGCCGACCGCCGGCGCCGGACTTCGCCTCGCGCAAGCGTCAGCGACACCAGCGTTTGGCAGTTGGCGGTCTTGCCCAAGGCCGAAGGGTATTGCGGAGCGACACCGACCGAGTGAGTGCCCTTCTTCGGCATCGCCGTGTCGTCGATCACCAGCACGGCATCGTTGCCGCCGACGAGCCTGTCGGCCTGGATGAGCAATTCTGCCTCTAACGGCGCAGCATCCCAAACGCCAGCAGCAACAAAATGATGCAATTGATCATAATCGCCAGGAGCAAACCGTTCCGCCATCGGCTGAACGCTCTTGCGATCGCCGGGACCGATTAGTCCCGCCACGTATAATGGACACATCTGTCGCCGTGCCTTGTGACCTAACTTCTCGAGAAACGGCGACAGCCAAGACCGCAATTCCGCATTCCAATTC
>PKZC01000321.1 GCA_003132905.1 Bryobacterales bacterium
GAATGGTGGCGTGCAGGTCGTGCACGTGAACTGGCTTCTCAACAGCCTTGTATCCGAAGTCGTCAGTGGCGCCGTATGTCATGCCGCCCTTGATTCCGCCGCCGGCGAGCCACAACGAAAATCCGTAGTGGTTATGATCGCGGCCATTCACTACGCCGCCACCCACGGTTTCGTTGGCGGTTTGGATCGCGGGCGTACGGCCGAATTCAGTTCCGCCGATAACGAGGGTGTCCTCGAGCATTCCGCGCTGCTTCAGATCCTTGATCACGGCCGCGAACGGTTGATCGGAATCCTTCGCCAGTTTGCGGTACGACAGGATGTCCGTATGGGCATCCCATGGATCGCCTTTACTGTAGTAGCTCTGCACGATACGCACGCCTTTTTCGGCAAGACGAACCGCCATTAGCGCGCCGAGAGCCGTGCTGCCCGGCCCATACATATCCAAAACGGCCTTGCTTTCCTTGCTGACGTCGAACACTTCAGGCGCTTCGGTCTGCATGGCGAACGCAGTTTCCATGGTCTTGATAGAGGCTTCTAGTTGCGAATCCTGCTCGCCCGCTTTAGCCAGATTCATTTCGTTCAATTTATGGAGATACGCCAGATCGCGGCGCTGGACGGCGGCATCGATGTCCGAATTGGTGACATTGGGAATCACCTTGGCGGCCTCGAATGGCTCGCCTGCGATCCACTCGTTTTTGACGTACGTGCCCTGATACATCGCGGGCAGAAACGCCGAGCTCCACAGAGGACTTCCGATGGTGATGGGCTGCGAGGGGCAAAGAACCACATAGCCGGGGAGATTTGCGTTCTCGCTGCCCAGGCCATAAGTGATCCAAGAGCCCATGGAAGGACGCCCGATGATATTTGCGCCCGTGTTCATCAATGTGATCGAGGGCTCGTGATTCGGGATGTCCGCATACATGGAACGGATCACGCACAGGTGCTCAGAAACCGCGCCCACGTTGGGCCACAGCTCGCTCACTTCGGTGTCCGCTTTTCCGTAACGCTGAAACTTAAACGGAGACTTCATCAGATTGCCGGTTTTGCGCTGCGTTAGAATGGCACCGCCGGGCAGCGGTTGCCCGTCGTATTTGGTAAGCATCGGTTTCGGATCGAAGGTGTCGACATGCGACATGCCTCCATTCGAAAAGAGAAAAATCACACGCTTGGCGCGAGGCTTGAAATCCAGTTGTTTCAAGGCTCCCGAGGCGCTGCTGCTAGGCGTGGCGGCCTGCACCGAGTTGCTAATCATGTTGGCAAAGGCGACCAGACCGAAGCCCCCGCCCACTTTGGCGAGAGCTTCCCGGCGCGTAAAAGGACGTGGGTTGTGATTGCAAGGCATTGATCTGATCTCCTAATTCAAGAACAAAAATTCGCTCGAGCTGAGCAGGGCCCAACACATGGCTTCCAGCGCAGTTTCCACCGTTTTGGCTTTCGCCGCTACTGTGGGAGCGGTCGCGGCATCCATGCTAGATCCGCCACCCGCGGGCTTCGCGTTGAAGGCCACGGCCTGATAATTCGCCTCGGCCTTGACCGGTTCGATTGGCTGCTTCAGTAGCGCTACCGATGCCGTCAACTCATCGGGTGTTGGGTCGCGCTGGTAAACGATTTCAAAAGCTTTTTGCACCTGAGCTTCTTCGGACCCAGCTGCTTTCACGCGTTCGGCGAGCGCCGTAGCCTGCTTATGCACGAACTCGTTATTGAGGAAGTAAAGCCGTTGCAGCGGGGTGTTGGTGGTGTAGCGCTTTTCCGCGGAAAGCGTCGGAATGGGGTAATCGAACAGCGTTTGGAATTCATTCGGGAAGACGCGGCTCACCGCGCCGTACATCCCGCGCCGCACCATCTTGGCGTCCATCTCTTCGCTGGGCCCGCCGATTTTGGTGGTGTCCAGCTTGCCGGATGCGGTGAGCAGGTTATCCCAAATTCCTTCGGCTTCCAAACGGCGCCGGTTGGCGCGCCAGTAGAATCGATTGGCCGCGTCCTTGGCCAAATTAGTCTCGACGGGCGATGAGCTGAGCTGGAAAGTGCGCGACATCACGATCTCTTTGATCAGCTTCTTCCAGGACATCCCGTTGTCGACGAATTTCGAAGTGAGGTAATCGAGCAGCTCCGGATCGCTGGGCCGTTCGCCGGCGAATCCGAAGTTGTTGGGCGTTTCAACGATACCGGTGCCCATGTTCCAGCGCCAGATGCGATTGACGATCACGCGCATGGCGATAGGTTGCTTCACGATGTCTTCGGCGAGTTCCAAGCGGCCGCTACCTTGCTTGAAGGGTTTTGGGTCGCCATCCGACAGAATCGCTAGAAACGCACGAGGCGCGTCGTCGCCAAACGCATAGGGACTGCCTCGTTCAAAGATTTTCAGGTCGGTTGGCTCCTTGAGGTCCGCCAGGCCCGCCGCGATCGGATACGGCTGCGGCATAGCCTTCTTGAAAGCCTCATTTTCCGCCTTCACCTTGTCGATGTGCGATGAAAAATCGGGACTGAGGCGGCGTTGTAGCGCCCAGTCGGTGAACTTGAAGAGTCCGGGCCGCTTTTCCTCTTCGGCGTTATCGTTGATGGGCGATTCCGACAGGTCTTTGTCGAACATGTCGGTCCACAAATAGCTGGCTTCACGGTCCATGGCCTTTAAGTCAATCTGGTGCTGAATCAGCTTGCGTTTGATCCCGTTAGGCAGCGGATCGAATTTTTCATCGGGGTCCTTCAACTTTGCCAGCAGTTCTTCGTTCTCGGCCTTGAGCTTGGCGTGTTCCTTATCCACTTCCTCGGCTTTCTGATGGAAGTTGTGGGCCAGGGTCTGGGCTTGATCCAGATCGCCACCGGAAGCAACCATCTTTTGCCACGGAGTCAGGAAACTATAGTTGGTGGGCTTCTTCTGAAGGAACTTGACCCACCGATCCAGCATCTCGGGATCCAATTTGTATTTTTCGGAAATGTTCGCAACAGTTGCGTGCTTCTCAGATCCCACGCGCCAGGCCGCCACCATGTAATCTTCGGTCTCAGAGAACAGTACCTGTGTCTGCAGAACGGAGGCCTGATCCTGGAATTCCTTCAGCGCCTTTTCTTTTTCATCCAGCACTTTCTTCTGCTTGTCGTACTCATCGACGACGTCCTTGCCAACCAGCGGATAAGCATGATAGTTGGTGCTGGCGAAGACACCGGCGAGCCGATAATAGTCCTTCTGCGGGATGGGATCGTACTTGTGATCGTGACAGCGGGCGCATCCAACCGTCAGGCCAAGCAAAGTCTTCGAAGTAGCGTCCACCTTATCGTTCCACTCGTCGGCGCGCTCGATGGCCGGCGGGCTGTCATTCATCGCCCAGATGCCGAGACCATTCAATCCCAGGCCCGGAATCATTTTGTCCCGCACCTTTTCATCCATCAAATCGCCCGCCAGCTGCGCCTTCACAAACGTGTCATAAGGCATGTCGCTGTTGAGTGCATTGATGGCCCAATCGCGATAGGTGTACGCGAATTTATAGCGCTCCTTGTGCATGTCCTTTTGCGCGATGCGGTAATCGTCCTCGGCATAGCGGGTGACATCCAGCCAATGGCGCGCCCATAGTTCGCCGAAATGCGGCGATGCCAGAAGGCGATCCACCACCTTTTCGTATGCGGCGGGGGACTTGTCGGCCTCAAACGTCTTCACCTCTTCGTACGTGGGCGGCAGCCCAGTGAGGATATATGTGACGCGGCGCAATAGAGCTCGCCGGTCGGCGGTAGGGGCCGGCTTCAGTCCCTCCTGATCGAGTTTGGCGAGAACGAAGCGATCGATACTGCTGCCAGACCAAGCGGGGTCCTTCACCTTTGGCGGCTCGGGCTTGGCCAGTGGCTGAAACGACCAGAACTTGCGTTGATCGGGCCGGATTACATAGCCCGCGCCCTGCGATGACTTTGGGGCCTCAGGCCAGACCGCGCCGTCCTTCACCCAAGACGTAAGATCGCTGATCTGCGCCTCGGTGAGGTGGCCATTCTTCGGCATTTTGATCTCGGTGGTCTGGCGGATCGCCGTGATCAGCATGCTTTTTTCGGGAGTGCCCGGAATCACTGCCGGTCCCGATTTACCGCCCTTCAACAATCCATCGAGGGAGTCGAGACGCAACCCGCCCATTTGGGAGTTGGTGTGGCAGGCAAAACAATTCTGCGCCAGTACCGGACGAATGCGATTTTCGAAAAAGTCTTTTTGCTCCTGCGTAGCCGCGGGCGGCTCAGCCAGAAGCGCGAACGATAAGCAAAATAATCCAAGCAGAGAACGTTTCATTTCTTCCTTTTCTTTTTTCACGTCCTCTGCATCGAGGGTCGGAGCAACTGGGTTCCGATTGGGGTAATCAAATGGTCCTGTCACGCATCGCGGCACGTCAGCGCGAGCGATACGCAAGCAAACAGCCGTATTTAATTAAGCGGGAAGGATCACGATGCGCTAGGCTTAGCGCTTGAGCGACAACAAAGCCGCGAATGGAACTACGAGGAGGGAAATCCTCAGACTAGGAAGATTTGACTAACGGTAACATAATCCAGCCTCGCATGCAAGACTTCGTGTCACTCGCGATCGAGCGCCATATTGGTCAGCTGCTCCTCACATTCCAGATCAAAATTTCGATCGGCGTGGGATTGTGTTCGTTGCATGAGTTATTGAGCTGCGGGCAGTTGCTAATCAGCACCAGCAGGTCCATCTCGGCGCGCAGCTCAACGTACTTTCCGGGCGCGGAGATTCCTTCTTCCAAGGAGAATCCTCCCTCCGGCGTTACCGTAACATTCCTGAAGAAGCTGATATTGCTGACGATGTCGCGCTTGCTCATCCCGTGGCCCCAATCCATCAACGCCTTGAGGAAGTTCTGGCGGCAAGCGTGCATGTGGCGCTTATCCAGGGCATAGCGCACCATGTTGCTCTCGGCGGCACAGGCGCCACCTAGTGTGTCGTGCTGCCCGCAGGTATCGGCGACGATGGTGAGCAGGACGTGGTTTTCGACCGAAATCAGATGCGTGCCCGTGGTGGGATAGATGTTTCGCTGTGCGCGAATGGTGTCCTGTGCGCTGTAACCATCCCTGTAATCGTGAGCGTTGTAGAACAATGCGTCGGCGGTTTGATTCCCCTCCAGATCGACAATCCGGAGAACATCTTCCTGGCGGATCTCACGAATCCAGGGCTCACCGGCCGGTAAAACGCATCGATAAGCGGCGTCGCCGGGATCCAGCATACTCTCCGTTGTGTTTCTCACAGGAAATATCGATCCGTCAACGTGAATCCTCGGACGTTTTCGGGGTGACCCAAACGGCAGGGGTCTTCAGCGCCAGGCGGCGTCGCCTTCCGAATCGAGATTCTCACACCCTTGGGATCGTATCTGGGATTGGGATCCAGAGGATGCTGGCAGGTATTCAGAATCGTAAGCACGTTCATTTCGGCGCGCAGTTCCACCGACGAGCGGGGCATGGAGTTTCCAGGATGGAACATCATGCAGCCCTCTTCACTCACCGTCACACGGCTGAAGAAATTCACGTTGGCAGTGAGGTCGCGCGGCCCCAGCCCCCACTTTGCAAGCTCAATCAGGAACCCATCTTTCGCATTTTTGAAACATTGATTGCGGGATTCCTGATAGCGGGTTTCGCCGTATTTCTCCCGCACCAGCGCGGCGTCGTTGCAGCCGCCGAGCGCATCATGCCAGCCAACCGAATCGTCAATGATGGAGCAAAGGATGCGCCCCATGTCCGAGTACAGAACCACACCTTTCTTTAAGTAAGCAAGATGTTGGGCCTTCAGCGTATCGGACATGTTGTATCGTTCCGCTGGGCATTCGAAATTGTAGAAAAGCGCGCCAACATTGGCGCCGCCTTGCATGTCCGTCATACGCAGAGAAGTGCCGCGCTTCAGAACATGCGACCATGTGGAGCCGGCTTCAATCGTCTCCTCCCACAGGACAGACCTCATGTATACACCTACATCCTTCCGGTAACTGATACGGATACGGGCGCTCCGAACAGATCCGGAGCGTAATGGCGTTCAGACGAATCGGGAGAACGAGGGAGGACCGCAGCAGACGTCCATGGCGGTGAGACGCAGGAAGACAGAGATCGCAATGTGCGCTCGTGTTTGACACGGCGCTAATGCGAGTGACACGGCGATAGTATGCCAGAAATCAAGCCGTCGCGATACAAGAAAGTTTTTATGCACCTTATAACGCGACGGCACAGCTCGCCAGATCAGTTCGCCTTGGGCTTGGGTCGCAATTCCGGCGGGTAAGTAGTTTCCGAAGTTCCGCGCGGTACGAGTGTGAAGTCCGGCATGGCGACGATCTTGTTATCGCCGTGCATCGAGAGGAAGGCGTCGTTGAGCTCGAACACGTGCGCGCGTTTTAGCTCTAGCGGCGCTTCGTCGATCTGATAGATGGTGCCGCGGCCAAAGTCGATATAGGGCCAGTTCTTTTGCTCGATGTGCGTGCCTAAAACATGGGCCACCGGATGCGCGATGACAAAATCAGTGAGCCGCTGTGAACTCGCGGTATAGACATCGATATTTTCAACTGTGAGCAATCCGGGGTACAGGCTGTCGCCGGTCATCAGGTTCCCCGTCATGCGATCGTAAAGGGCGATGCTGGCTTCCTGATGCCCAGGGAAGGGAATTACGTCGATGATCCGGCCGCC
The DNA here is from genome assembly GCA_003132905.1 of Bryobacterales bacterium. The sequence goes on from PKZC01000321.1 coordinate 6,640, forward strand.
CAAGTCGATATGGCCAATATCGGTCGGCCAGTTGTCCATTCCGGTTGCTTTCGCAATCGCGTCGGGCTTGGGAGCGATGTACTCCACATTCGACATCGCCTGGAATTGCGGATCGGCGGCGGTATGGTCGTTGTGGCCATGCGAGTGGATGACCACCAATGAAACCGGAGCGTGTTTCTTACGGGCGGCCCATTGGGCCATCAGGTCCATAATGACCGGCGCTGTTGGAATGACGGTGCCGCGCGTGTTGTCGGGCATGAGCGTCCCAACGCCGGTGTCTTCGAGCAGCGCTTTATTGTCGCCAAAGATCAGGTACAAGAATGGCTTCTCCGGATTGATGCAGCCCGATTCGCGCAGGATGTAGAAATCCTCGTTGTATTCCTTTACCTGCCAATCGGGGACCGTGACACAATTGGGACCGCCGGTCCTCCAGCCTTCCGGCACCGTTCCCGCTTGAAGACCCAAACCATCGCCCGCCTGAATATCGCGCGGCATCTGCGTGTTCGCAGCGCGCGGGACCACCGAGAAATCCGGGTAGACGATCTTAATGGGTTTTCCGTTCATTTGCCGGAACGCCTCGGCCAGTTCAAACACATGCGCGCGGCTTAGTTCGAGAACGTGCTCCTTGGGCTGATAAGTTGTGCCGCGAGGGTAATCGAAATACGACTGGCTGCCTTGTTCGATATGCGTTCCCAGAACATGGGCGACAGGGTTGAGCTTTACAAAATCCACCAGCCGTTGGGCGCTCGCGGCATACGTGGGAATTTGCGCTTCAGGAACATAAAGGCGGCCGGGATAGAGACTGTCGCCGGTCATAAGATTTCCGGTAATGCGATCGTACAGTGCGATGCTTGCGATGTCGTGGCCGGGAATCGGAATCACATCGACGATGCGGTTGCCGAGATCGATCTGGCCCAGGTCCGTCGGCCAAGTAGCGATTCCCGCGGCCTTCTGTATCTCCGCCGGCGTGGCCGCCACAAACTGCACCTCGGGCATCTGCTGGAATCGCCCGTCCGCCGCGGTGTGATCTCCGTGCGAATGAGAATGGATTACTACTAACGACACCGGGGCGTGATGCTTTTTCTTGGCCCACTTCGCCATAAGGTCCATAATGACGGGCGCGGTGGGAATCACTGTTTTATCGGGTGTTGCATAAGCAACTCCGGTATCTTCAAGGAGAGCCTTGTTCTCGCCAAAAATCAAATAGAGGAACGGCTTCTCCGCATTAATACACCCGGATTCACGCAGGATGTAAAAGTCTTCGTTGTATTCGTGTACCTGCCAGTTCGGTACCGTCAGACAGTTCGGGCCGCCAGTGAGCCACGGTTCAGCCAGCGTGCCGGGCTTGAGTTCCGCGCGAGTGTGATCTGAAGCCGATGCGTACATCGCGAATAGCAGACCAATCAAAACCATTTGCATCTTCATCGAAAGTCTCCTTTAGCAGAGGCTGCCCTAGCGCAGCGCCGCCGAAAATCCACAAGACGCGATGCGGGCTTTTAGTCCAGTTGGGTATCAGTTAGGAATCGAGACCTATGTGCGACAGGCAAGGCCGCTTCGAAACAACGGAGGAAGGAAGCTTTCAACCAGGAAAGTTGAATAAGGCTAGCACGGGCCTGATCGAGTTGCAACAACAAATCAGAGATCGACGATGCTTGCGTTTATAAGGCCTAACAATAAAATTGTCGCCATTAGTTCTTGTCGAGTGGGGTCATCCGTGCTACTCTTCTCAAAACGCACCTTGGTGTGAGTTTGGTTCCTTCGTCGTACTTTCCTCGCGGCCTCGCGGTCGCACATTGCGCTTAGTCAGCGCGACTCGATTCCGGTTCCTGCATGCGTGTATGCTCCGCCCAGGTGGATAGCCTGGCACGACGCCCACTGTTCTTGTGCGCATGTTGCGGTCAACCGGATTGGTCATTCGCTATATCAATCTCGCTCAGGAGTCTTGCGCAATGTACATGATCAGCCGTTGCATCCGGTCCGCCGCTTTTTTGGCGCTGATGGCTTTATCCGGAGTAGTCGCCGCCTGGGGCCAGACCACCAGTTCGCTGCGCGGCATCGTGACCGATTCGCAGGGGGGCGCCGTCGATTCGGCTAGCGCGCTTTTGCAAAACGATCAGACGGGTTTCAAACGCAGCGTCCTTACCGACGCAACAGGTGTCTATCAGTTTCTGCAGGTTCCACCCGGATCGTACGTGTTGGTGATAGAAAAGCCCGGTTTTGCTGCCCTAACGCAACAGGGAGTGCAGTTACTGGTGGATACGCCGGCGACGCTGAACCTGACTTTGCAACTGGCCTCGGTGGCAACCGCCGTTAACGTCGAGACGCAGGTTGATTCTCTCAATACAGAGAACGCCGCTATCGGCAATGCGTTCAATCAGACTCAGATTCGACAATTGCCGCTGCAGACCCGAAACGTCGTCGAACTACTCAGTCTGCAGCCTGGCGTAACGGAAACAGGCGAGGTGATGGGTTCCAGGCGCGATCAGAATAATATTGTGCTGGACGGTGTCGACGATAACGACAACCAGAACGCCGGATTGGGCGTGCTCGGCCGTAATTCCGCAATCGCACTTCCCGGTTTCAATGGCGGAACGGCGGGCTCAGGCCTTGATCGCGCAGCCGGATTTAACNNTTTAACTCGGCGCTTCCAATTCCCCTCGATTCGGTGCAGGAGTTCCGCGTCACCGTCGGAGGCGAAGGGGCGGATCAGGGGCGCAGTTCCGGCGGTCAAGTGACGCTCATTACGAAGAGTGGGTCCAATCAGTTTCATGGATCGCTTTATGAGTTCAATCGGAACACGATTTTCTCGGCCAACAATTGGTTCAATAATCGCTCGGGCGTGGCCCGCCAGCCTCTGAACCGGAATCAGTTCGGGGCTTCCATCGGCGGACCTATCAAGAAAGATCGAGTATTCTTCTTCTTCAACTATGAGAAGCGGCTAGACCGGACGGCCGTCAGCGAGCTTTCGCACGTGCCTTCGCTTGCGATGCGGCAGGGCGATCTCACGTTCGCCAACACCAACGGCAACATCGTCACGCTCACGCCCGCCCAGTTGCAGCAGATAGATCCGCAACACCTGGGAGTGAGTCCGGCAATCCTGAGTATGTTGCAGCAGTATCCGGTCGGCAACGATGCGGCCGCAGGATATGATAGCGGACTCAACTTCGTGGGGTACCGTTTTAACGCTCCCGATAATTTGACCAACAACGCTTATGTCGGAAAGATGGACATACATCTGGATTCCGCCGGCAAAGAGACGCTTTCCGTGCGAGGCACCTTGGCGGGTAACAACCAGGTGCTCACTCCGCAATCATTCCCCGGGGAACCAACCAACAACGTACTGCTGAACAACAGCCGGGGCATCGCTGCGGTTTTTACCAGCGTACTAAATCCCACCATGGTCAACGTGGCGTCGTTCGGATTAACCCGCATCGGGCTGAATCAGACTGGCCCCACCGGTTCGGCGTTCACGCTGAACAATATCGATTCCCTGGTGAACTATACAAATCGTCCGTATGTACGCATTTCTCCGACGTACAACATCAACGACGATTTCACCTGGACGAAGCAAGCCCATACGATAACGGCAGGCGTGAACATCCGGTTTGTTCGAAACGGATACACCAACTTTGCCAACGCGTGGCCCAGTTATTCGTATAGCCACACCTCGCTTACTGGCCTGGGCAATGACTTTCTGGGAGATGTGCAAGCCTATCTTTCCGCCAACGGAATGAATTCCACAGTAGCGAACCAGCAGGCGCTGGAAGCCGCCGGTCCGGCCCTTTTGGGGGTTATATCGGGCGGGAGCATCAACTACTCTTACGGATTAAGCGGGACCGCGTTACCGATCGGAGCGCCTAGGGTTCGCGATTTCGCGACGAATGAATATGCCGGATATGTATCCGACAGCTGGCGGGTCAGGCCCTCGCTGACCCTGACGTATGGGCTTCGTTACGAAAACGACACGCCCCCATGGGAGACCAATGGATTGGAAGTCGCCCCCACGCTTCCGTTGCAGGACTTCTGGGCTCAGCGCCTGGCTGGCGCCGCCAATGGTATTCCTTCCTTCGAATTGCCAAACGCGGAGGAATCCTACAGTTTGATTGGACCTGCCCACAACCAGCAGAGTTGGTGGGGCCGCGACAATAACAACTTCGCGCCGCGGTTTGCGATTGCCTACAGTCCCCAAGCCAATTCGGGCCTGGCATCCAAGATATTCGGTAACGGCGGTGTCTTCCGTGCGGGAGCGAGCATCGTTTACGATCGATTCGGAAGCGACATGATTGTGCAGTATGACAATCAGAATCCTTTTGGCTTGACCGAAAACGACGTACTGGGGTCGTTCACGGTGGCTTCCAGCCAGCGCTACGAAGGAACGCTGCCACCGCTTCCCGCCCCTTCCACACACACATTTCCGTATACGCCGGCGAACGTCGCTTACGTGGGCGGAACATACGTCGGCATCGATTCCGATTTAAAAACGCCTTATGCGTACGTCATGAATGCGTCTGTAGCCCGCCCACTGAAGGCTGGAGTGACCTTGGAAGTTGGCTATCAAGGCCGGCTGTCGCACAGTTTATTGATGCAGCAAGATGTTGGTGGCGTAGCCTGGGATTTCAAAGATCCCACGTCGGGAATGACGCTACAACAGGCGGAGGGCGACATGCGCACGCTGTACCTCCAGCTTTCCAACAACAATCCGAACCTGACGGGAACCATCGGCAACGAAGTGAAGGCCAACCCGAGCCTGGTCCCGCTCAATCCATTCATCCAGAAATACTTCAGCCAAATCGCGAACCTATATTTTCCGGGAAGCGCGACGGCAAACTATTTTTACCTGATGGAGGATGTGAACGGTCTGAGCGATACCGATACGCTGAATCAAGCCGACCGGTTGACCACGGTCAATGGCAAATCGTTCCCCCATTGCATTAGCACGCCAGGCTGCTGGACCTTCTACACTCCCCAGGCGAGCGGGATCACAACTTGGAATAATAACGGCGCGGCATCTTATCACGGGCTTAGCGTCACTTTGCGTAAACCCCTGAGCAAGGGCGTCTCGTTCGATTTCAATTACACACTCTCACATTCCATCGATCGGGGCGGCGGCGCGGAATCGGGCGCAGGCACCTATGGCGGCGTCATGCTAGACCCGTATAGCAATACTGCCTATCGAGGCTCCTCGGATTTCGATGCCCGGCACAATATCAATGCGAATTTGTTTTACGAACTTCCGTTCGGGAAAGGAAAGACATTTTTGGGCAACGCCGGCCGCGCCCTGGATGAGGTCGTCGGCGGATGGCAGCTTTCTACCATTGCACGCTTTCGGTCAGGGCTGCCTTCCTCCATCTTCTATGGCGGCGTCTATCCGACGAATTTCTCGTTCGGAGCGGTCGCCTATCCGATCTCCTCGTACAGCTTCGGAACTACGGAATACGACCAAAAAGGCAATCCCAGCGTGTTCTCGTCGACCACCGAAGCGAGCAACTGGTTGCCGATGTACGCCGGCACCGTAGGAACCCGCGCCGCAATCCGAACGGCCGGCTTCCTGAATTTCGATATCGCGGCGGCGAAGAACTTCCCGATGCCGTGGGAAGGTCAGCGGCTTCAGTTTCGAGCCGAAGCGTTCAATGCCTTTAACAATGTGAACTTCTACGACCCAATCCTCGACGCGACCTCTATCTCGTCGTTCGGCGAGTATCAATACGCGCAGCCGGCCCGTGTAATGCAGTTCGGCTTGCGATACGAGTTTTAGTCATCTCGAAGAGTAGCAGGCTCCTTCGCCGGAGCCTGTTTCTCTACCTCCTTCTCTGGATGCCGACGGCCGCCCGGTACTAGCCTCGATAAGGAAAATCTATGAGTCAAGCCTCCGCGCCGGTGTCGAACAATCGTCATAAATTCCGTATATAATCACTTCGGAGCTTTGTAGGCTCCAAAGCCTCTTTGTAGAGGGAATTGTGACGCTAGACCACGTACGTTCTACGCTTGCCCTGATGTTTTGCGCTGCCGCCGTCCTGGTGGGCCAGACGCCAACTCCTCTGTCAACCCAAGTAACTGCCGTTGTGATGCCGGAAGGACGATATTCTCGTGTGGCCGTTGGCGAAATGGGTCGCGAGGCGGCTCGCATTCTGCAAAAATCCGGTGTTTCCCTAAGCTGGGATCTTAGGCAACCAGCACAAGAAGTCAACGGGCTTCTCGTGGTGGTAAAGCTGGTAGGTGGTTGCGACATGGACGCGCCTCCAGCTTCGCCGAAATCCGGTCCGCTCGGCTGGTCGCACGAAGTGAACGGCGTCGTTCTCCCGTTCAGCGATTTGGCTTGCGACAACATTCGTGCCTCGGTACAAAACGCACGGTTAGCGGGGAGCCAGGTTCGAGGGAATTTTCTGCTGGGCCGTGCCATGGGTCGCGTCCTGGCGCACGAGCTCTATCACATAGTGGCTGACACCGCTGGCCATGGTGAGAATGGCGTCACGCAGGCTGCTTTATCGGCGCGAGAATTAACTTCAGGCCAACTGGAGCTGTGGCCGTCCGACGTCGAAGCAATCCAGAGCGGTCTCCGCGAACCGCGTTAGTGGGCGTGGGAGTGGGAGTGGAGAGCAGGGCGTCCGTCGAGATCCCGCAGTGTAACAACCTTGCGTCGCGCCTCCGGGGGCACGGCCATCTCTTGTTTCACCCAGGCTGTTAGTTCGGGAACACCGACGCCCGCACGCAGATTCGTGAAAAGAAACGGACGATCGCCGCGCATTTTACGAGCGTCCCGATCCATTACTTCGAGCGATGCTCCCACATACGGCGCGAGATCGATCTTATTGATCACCAGCAAATCCGATCGTATGATTCCCGGTCCCCCCTTGCGAGGAATCTTGTCACCACCGGCGACATCGATCACGTAAATGGACACATCCACTAACTCCGGGCTGAATGCCGCCGCGAGATTGTCGCCGCCGNNCTTCGCGAATAGCGGAATGTGGACAGCCGCCGGTTTCGACGCCCGTCACGCGTTCGGCCGGCAACGTTCCTTGACGGATCAGGAACTCGGCATCTTCCCGGGTGTAGATGTCATTGGTGACGACGGCCAGATTAACCGACGGCCACAAGTTTTGGCTCAGAACATGGACTAGCGCGGTCTTGCCGCTACCGACGGGTCCAGCGACGCCGATTCGAAAAGCGCGATGCGTGTGATGGTGGCTCATAGACTAAAAAAGAAAATAGCGCTGCGCCAGCGGTAGGACACTCGCGGGCTCGCAGGTGAGAAGCTGGCCGTCGGCATGGACCTCGTAAGTTTCCGGGTCCACTTCGATTTTGGGCATGAATGAATTGTGGATCATATCGGCCTTTCCGATCTTTCTGCAGTTTTGCACTGGGACCAGCCGCTTCCTGAGGCCGAGCGTTTCCATGTAGGGCAACGAAGCCATGGAAATGAACGTGACGCCAGTGGATTGTGCAGCTCCGCNNTCACGCTCCAGGCGATGAAGCCACCCTTGATCACCATTTCTGGTTTAACGCCGAAAAACGCCGGGTTCCATAAAACCATGTCGGCAAGTTTGCCAGCTTCGATGGAGCCGACCTCGCTCGAAATTCCATGCGCGATAGCCGGATTGATGGTGTATTTCGCCACGTAGCGTTTGATCCGCTCATTATCGTTACGCAAGGAGTCGCCAGGCAAAGCGCCACGCTGCACTTTCATCTTGTGTGCGGTTTGCCAGGTACGCGTCACCACTTCGCCGATACGCCCCATGGCTTGTGAGTCGCTAGACATCATGCTGATGACGCCCAGATCGTGCAGGATATCCTCGGCCGCGATGGTCTCTTGCCGGATACGGCTCTCGGCGAATGCGACATCTTCCGGCACCTGTGGATTCAGATGATGGCAAACCATCAGCATGTNNGTGTGATAGGTGTGAATGGTTCGGCCGCCGATGGCGGCGATGGTATCGTCGACAAATCCCGCCTCGTTCAATGTGTCGGTGTGGATGGCAACCTGAACATCGAACTCGTCGGCCACGCGCAGGCAGGCGTCGATGGCGGCGGGTGTGGTGCCCCAATCCTCGTGCAGCTTCAGGCCGCAAGCCCCTGCACGTATCTGCTCCACCAGAGGTTCGCGCGCGGACGCATTTCCTTTTCCAAGAAACCCGAAGTTCATGGGCCACGCTTCGGCGGCGCGGAACATTTGTTCCAGGTTCCAACGGCCGGGCGTGCACGTGGTCGCGTTCGTGCCAGTGGCGGGCCCGGTGCCTCCGCCGATCATTGTCGTTGTGCCGTTCGATAGGGCTTCGTAGATCTGCTGCGGCGAGATGAAATGGATGTGGCTATCGATTGCGCCGGCAGTCAATATCTTCCCTTCGCCCGCGATTACTTCCGTGGATGCCCCTACCACCAGCGCTGGATCGACGCCCGCCTGGGTGTCGGGATTGCCTGCTTTTCCAATCTTCACGATGCGGCCGTTCCGTACCCCCACGTCGGCCTTCACAATGCCCCAATGATCGATGATCAGCGCGTTGGTGATTACCAGATCGAGAGCGCCTTGTTCGGATTCCCGAATGGCCGTTGAACTTTGACCCATTCCATCGCGAATCACTTTGCCGCCGCCAAAGGTGATCTCGTCGCCGTAAACGGCGAAGTCCTGCTCCACTTCCGCGATCAACTCGGTATCGGCCAGGCGTACGCGATCGCCTCGTGTGGGCCCGTACAAATCGGCGTAGGTGCGGCGCGGGATCTTAACGCTCATTTGCTGAGAGCTCCGTTCACTTTTCCGTTGTGCCCGTAAACGGCTCGCCGGCCAGCTAACGCCACCAGCGGAACTTCTTTTTCCTCGCCTGGCTCAAAGCGGATCGCGGTGCCGGCAGCAATATCCAGACGCATGCCGTAGGCCGCGGGACGATTGAAATCGAGCGCGGAGTTCACTTCGAAAAAATGATAATGGCTGCCCACCTGCACGGGGCGATCGCCGCGGTTGCTGACCACCACCTGCGCCGTGCGTTGGCCCGCATTCAGTTCCACTTCGCCGTCATCGAGAAAGTATTCACCAGGATGCACGTGTGATCTCCTATTGAATCGGATCGTGAATCGTTACCAGTTTCGTGCCGTCGGGAAAGGTTGCTTCCACTTGCACTTCATGGATCATCTCGGCAATGCCATCCATGACGTCGGCGCGCGTGAGGATGGATGCACCCAGGCTCATGATGTCCGAGACGCTTTTTCCGTCGCGGGCCGCTTCCAGTATCTCCGCCGAGAGAATCGCCATGGCCTCCGGATAGTTCAGCTTCAGGCCGCGCGCGCGCCGCTTCTTGGCTAGTTCGGAAGCGACAAAGATCATGAGTTTCTCCTGCTCGCGCGGAGTCAGATGCACCGGCTACTCTCCTTTAATCAGTGAACTTTTCGGGGAAGCGTGGCGACTCGGCCACAAAGAATCCACTTGGCGGCTTTCCAAAGTTCCACCAAGCCGCTCGCTAGCGAACGCCCGCTGACCGCGAGACCGCGAATCACCAGACCATGCGCTCGGAGCGAGGTCACTCCCCATAATACTTCAGCGCTGCAGAGCTGGTCAGCATGCTTCTGGAGCTGTGATTCGAAGTTCTTCCAATAGCCGGCCGGTTCACCGGCGCGACATACATAGCACGAAGCAAAATGGCGAAAAGGGCCGAGCCGCGCGATGGAATCCAAGGGCGCTATGAGCGGCGTCAAGCTCCATCGTTCGATGGCCACCGGCTGCCCGTCGGCGATGAGCTCAAAACGCGATGTCAGCGATTCGAAGCGGAAGATTTCTTCGGACGCTTCACGGCCCGGCGCCACGCGATCCCACCAAATCAATGAACCACCGTGTTCTATCTCGATTCGGGCGGTTTGATCGAAGCGGGAGCCTGCAAATGGGATCAACTGATCGGGCACATATTCCAAATATCCATCCGATGCAATGTTCACTCGCATGCACTGGGATGCACGGCTGCCAGGAGAGCGGCTGCGATAAACGCGGGTTGCGCCAGTGGAGGTGACTTGCGCTCGCGCGGCGGAACAAACATCTATTTGACAATGCAGCGAGTCGCTATCGAGAATTCCGCCCGACACGTTGTGCATGTGTGCCAGCGTTTCTCCCGAGTAACCACGAAAGCCGCGGACGACGCGCCAAGGCGGCTGTTGTTGTTTCACACGGAGAATGGTCGCGCCCGTTTCGTTGGCCTCAAAAGACAGATGCAGGTTCGACGAAGCCATCGCTTAGCTCATAAACAGGCGAGTATACAGAGTGGCATGGCGCGCCGATGCGAGGTCAATCAGAGGCGTGAAGCAACTGATCTCGGTGGGTATTCCGGCCATGCCCTGTTCGACGGCGCAAAGAATGGACGGTTTCAAATTCCAGAGTATCTGGTGAGCTTGGGTTTGTCCGAGTGGCAACAGCCGTTGGCAGGCGGAAACAAGGGCCGTTATGGATTGCTGCAGATAAGCTGCGGCCGCTGTGGACGCATCGATGCCCAATGCACCGGCGACGAAACCAAAACAGCACGCCAAGTGTACTTCGCACCGCGAGGCTTCTTCGCAGGTCTCGATCAATCGCTGTTCACCGGACACGCTTGCCGCCAAGCGCAGGAATCTCCGGCCCATGGTTGCCGATGCATCGCGCGATTCGCGGGCCACCTTGCGAGCTCCGAGTTCGGCGTTCAACTCAAGCCATTTACGAATGCTGGCCCCGCAGCTGGCCGTGCAGTAGGCTGCTTCCAGGACGCCGGATTCGGAAAGATAATCTCCTAGGAACGTCGCCAGGTTTTCAACTGTGAGATGCCCGGAATCCACCAATGATTCCAAACCGAACGAATGTGCAGCGCCTCCAATGGGAAGAGCGCTATCGGCGAGCTGCTGGAGTTGAAGCAGGGGAAGCATTAGGCGAAAAGGCACTGGATATCTTGGGGCAGGGGATCGGATGCCGCCTGTTCATCCCAGCCGAGCTCGGCTCGAACTACATCAAAGAACGCGCTTCGATTCACGTCTTGGCCTTGCAGCCGGCTGGCGATAATATCCGCCGTAACGAGATCACCGCTTGCCGCAACATATCCGGCGTTCGAGATCAGGTCATAGTTTCCCCAGCGGCTGCGGTACAGGCCCTTACGGTTCCATCGCACCGCGGAATAGAGCGCTTCGTTGATGCCAATCAGGGGAAACAGCGCCCCGTAGAGCTTCGCGATGTCGCAGCAGACGCGTGCAAAGAAAGTGATGTTCGGTCCATGCCAAGCCGATCGCAAGGGATCGGGGATCAAGCCGAACAGGTTCGAGATCGAGAGGCGCGTGGGGCCTTTGAATTTGGCGAAGCTAATCATTGGGCAACCGGCGTAGTCCAGCAGAACTCGGGGAATGTAGCTACCAGGAGAGGCATCGCAACCCTCATCCCAATATGCCTCCGTGACATTGAGGTAATGCGCGGAATGCTTCGCCAGCACATCGGCAAGCCCGGTGCGGCGAAGATATTCGGCGTCCTGCTGCCGGATCCAGGCGCGATTCGCGCGTGCCTCGCTCTCCCAATCGAAGTTCGCCTGTTCGAGATTACGGCTACTGGTGTGGCCTTCCATGACGATCGCCGGCGCGGGGAGCGCACGCAACAATAGATCGAGCGCGGCGGGGTCGGTATACGTTCCTGTAGCGTACCCATGCCAGGTGACTTTGACGAGCACGCGCCCGGGATTTCCGGCAGGAAGGATCTGTTCGAGCAGGCTAGCCATCCGGCCGCAATCCGGGATGGACGCAATAACGCCCGATCCGATCGTGGAAGAAGTTGCCTGAGCCGCCGGCCTTTGTTTGGGCGAAGCGATGCGCATGGATTCGCGTGCGCGCTTCTCGTTCCACAACCTGGTGATTCGTTGTGTGAGCCAAGCCGTGATCGCAGGATGGTTACCCGGCGGGTCCGCCATGCGCCACGTAGCAGCTTCCGGGTGATCGCGCTGAAAGTTTTCGAGGATCACCTCGGCGAACTCCACATGCTCGGTTCGCCATAACGCCTGCGGAAGCGTCACCCAGTTCAGAAGGCGTTGAGCGCACTTTTCGAGCGTCTGTGCGAGAAACGGCTGCGCGTGCCGGACAAACCCGACTTCGCCCGCCGTCAGGCTCAACCGTTCCCAAATCAAACGCATCAATCGATAGCTCTGCGCGCGGCTGCCTGCGTCACCGTGGCCACTCGACGCAAGGATCAGGCCGGTGGCGGGCCCCACTTGATCGGCAAGGCACTCCACCAGCAAAGGATGCCCGGGATCGACATCGTCGTGATGCAGCGCAATTTGGGGATGAGCACGCCGCGCCTCCCCAATCGCGTGTCCTAGAGCTTCGCGCCGTAAAAGATCGAAATCAAGCGCGACGGGAAGGACGAAAATCTCGCGGGTGTCACGTTCCGCTTCTTCACCGATCGCGGCAGCCAACTCGTCCATCGAAGCGAGGCGGACAGCCGGTTCAAAACCAAGGATCGAGTGACAAGCCTTTGAGACCGCGCTAGCCTGCTTAGTTGCCATGTTCCAGGCTGCGTCACCGCGGTGCAAATCGCTGGCGAGAATGAAGGCTGGTGTCAGTGCAGTTTCCCGCCAATCCGGCCATGCTTCGTCATGGTTGCGAGAACGTCCACCATCGCGCGGACGGCAACCAGCGCGGTGATGTCGGAAATATCATAGGGCGGCGACACCTCCACCGCTTCCATCGCGGCGATCCCTTCTTTGGCCACGCCCTTCAAAATCGCCAGCGCCTCGCGAGGCAAAAAGCCGCCGGGTTCAGGCCAGCCGGTACCGGGAACAAATCCAGCATCCACCGAATCGACGTCGAAGGAAAGGTAAACGGCGCTGGCGCCCTTCCAAGCCACTTCCAGTGCGATCTCGACGGTCTTGTCGATTCCAATGCGCTCGATATCGGAAATTGTCAGAACCGTCGATCCGCGCTCGCGCCCTTTCTTCACGCCCGCCCTCGGCACCTGCCAGCCACCGATTCCCACTTGCACTAAATTCGTTGGCGGACAATTCGGAATATTGGTGGCGTGGAACCACGGACAAGTGTGCATGATCTCGTCCATGTCTTTTTCCTGCGTGTCGATGTGCCGATCCAAATGAATAATGCCGACCTTGCCCTCCACGCATTGCGCCACTCCGCGCGCGCATGGAAAGCCGATGGAATGATCGCCGCCCATGATCATCGGCAGCGTCCCTTGCGAAAGGATGTGCGCGACGCCCTTGGTAATCTGATCGTGACTCTTGGTTATGTTCGCCGGGCAAAAGATATCGCCCACGTCGCACATCTTGAGCGACTCGCGAAGGTCGACGCCCAACTCGAAATTGTAAGTGGTGTACAACGATGAGATCCGGCGAATGCCCTGCGGTCCAAATCTTGTGCCGGCGCGGTACGTTGTGCCAATGTCGAACGGCACACCGACAAAAGCCACGTCATACTCGCCCACCTTGCGCACGTCTTCCACATAAGGCGTTTTCAAAAATGTATTGATGCCAGACCAGTGCGGCAGCTCGCCGCGCTGAAAACAACTGATCTCGCTTTTGTCTTCGATGGAATCGACGCATTCCAGCCCAAATTCCTTGCCGCGCCGGACTTCGGCCTCCCATTGCCGCGATGGAATCTGGCTCTCCTCGCGAAGGGCTTTCATTCCTTCCAGTTCCGGCAGCTTCACTTCTCTGGTGTGTTCCCGATGTTTCGGGGCATGGCTCTTGTAGAAGGACATGGGGGCTAGGTTGTATTTACTTACCTTTCTAGTTTAGGCTGCGTTTTAGGCTTCGGGGGCGCTGGGTTGTTCATCGCTTTCCGAGCCGCCGTCTGGGAAGGTGGTCTGTTCTACTCGCCGGATCAGACTTGCGACCTTTTGTTCGTCGTTCGTTTCGGGCACGGACAAATCCAGAACTATATTAGCCCCGTCCTCGTCGGTCCCGCGGCGTCCCAGAGCAATGATGCGCGATCCCAGAATCACGGCCTCACGCGGGTTGTGGGTTACAAAAAGAATGGTAGTACCGGTCTCGCGCCACAGATCCTTAATGAGCCGCTGCATTCCAGCGCGCGTGCCAGGATCGAGCGCGCTGAAGGCCTCATCCATAAGCAGAATCTTGGGACGCATGATGAGCGCTTGCGCGATGGCGACGCGCTGCTGCATGCCTCCGGAAAGCTGGTGTGGATATTTGACGGCGTCAGATTCGCGCAGGCCCATACGGCGCAAATAGCCGATCGCTTCGGCTTGGAACTCCTGGCGGCGCGCGCGGCGGGCCGTAGAAAAGCCGCCAAAAATACCGATCTCTGTGACTTCCAGCCCGAATGTAATGTTCTCGAGTACCGTTCGATCCGGAAAGAGCGAATACTTCTGCGGGACGTATCCGCAGCGGCGATCCGGCTGCTTGCGCGGGCTGCCTTCCACCAGCACTTGTCCCTGCGTCGGCATTTCTTCCGCCAGCACCAACCGCAGTAAGGTAGACTTTCCACAGCCGGTTTGTCCAACAATAGAAATGAACTCGCCCGGCGCAATGTTCAGGCTGACGCCGTTCAAGATCCGTTTGGGAGGCTTGCCGGGCTGCCCGTACTCCACAACAACATCTTGGACACGAACGATCATCGGCGTATTCTGGCTCGCCGGAGCGGTTGTCTCATCCAATATCGTTCGTACCGTGGCCATGCGCGTCATGCTTCCTGAAACTCAGGCCTCCTGAAACCATGGATGTAGTTTCCGATTCAACGTTCGCATTGCAAAATCCACCAGAAACAACAACAACGCCACCCACAACACGTAAGGAATGATTGTGTCCATCCCCATGTGGCGGCGTAGCAAAGCGATGCGATACGCCAAGCCATCTTGGGATGCGATCATTTCGCCCGCGAACAGGAACAGCATCACCGATTTTAAGTTGAGCCGGATGCTGTTTAACACGCGCGGCCAGATTTGTTTGAAGACGATTCGGTAGGTGATGGAGAAATCCCCTGCGCCCAAGGTGAAGCCCTTCACGATCTGCTCTTTCGGCACGCCCCGGGTGAGGTTGAAGGCATCCAGAATAATAGTCGGCGCTACTCCCACCACAATCAGCATTACTTTCGCGAGCTCGTCAATGCCAAAAGCAATAAACAGAATCGGAAGCAGCGAGAGCGCGACAATCTTGTCGAAGAACAGCACGAAGCGCAAAAAGAACGACCCTACATAGGGAAACATCCCCATATGGAGCCCAAGCAGCACCGCTGGAAACAGCAGCGCCATGCTAATCAGGAATCTTCGCCCCGTCGCCATGGTGTCCTTCCACAGCATGCTGTTGCGTACTCGAGTAGCCAGCGATTGTTGATCGGGATTCCCTGTCACCTCATCATCCTCAGCCGGCTTCAATGTGGCATCGGCGAATGCCTGACCCATTTGACGCAGAGTGGGCATCACGCGATCTTCAGGATTGTCGAGATGGCGGCCGCGCGAAACCCAGAAGTAGCTCGCAATGCCTGTTGCGAATAGAAACCACGAGAGTATCCAGACCGTCGTACGCGAAGGTTGCGCGTGGATCTGCAGGAAGCTCACAGCTTGCCTCCTGCGGCCAGTTCCATGTAGGACGCGTCGAACCGCAAACGTACGCGGTCTTTCTTGCCTTGAATGGACCCATCCGGGAAGCGGATTGCCACATCGTCGGGCGAACTGGTCTTATCTCCCAGCAGTCCGTGCGAGAAACAGAATTGCCGCACCAACTCCATGGTCTTCTTTAGTTGGTCCGACTTGGTCATGTCCAGGGCCGATGGCGCTGTATAAAACAAATGCGTAGTAGAGAGTTGCTCCTTATAGGAATCCAGTGTGTCTTCGGAAACATCGGCGATGGACGAAAGCACTTTGTCGCCCTCCGGACCTGGCTTGGCCATCTGCGCGGTAAGTTCGTACCAGGCGCCCGCGATGGCTTTGGCAAAGCGCTGCCCGGAGCCGTCAGGCCGGTTGAGCACCTCGGTGCGCACCACCATCAGATCCAGAATCTCGCCCGGAATCTTCGCGGAATCGAAAATCTTTGTGATTCCTTTGCCCTTCAGGATCTGCGAGACCAGCGGTTTCCAGGTAACCACCACATCCTGGCTGGTGTCGCTCAAGAAGGCTCCGGCGATATCGGAGTCGGACGTGTTCACATACTTCACGCGCTTCAGATCGCCTGCGAGATTATTGATCGCCATGCCGCGTTCAAACAAATACTGCGAGACAGTCTTTTCCACCAGCAGCACGCGTTTGCCGGGAATCTGGCCGAGCGTGAGATTGTGCCGCACCAGCACGGCGTCGTTTCCGTTCGAATAATCGCCAACAATAATGGACGTGGTGTCGATGCCAGCGGCCGCCGGCATGTCCAGCGCCTCCATGTTGGTCATCGCACAGGCGTCTATATTTTTGGCGACGAAAGCATCCAGTGACGGTGCATAGTCGAAGCGCTGCACCTTGATGGCGATGCCGTATTTATCCGCCCATTTCTTCAGCAGCCCGGATTTGGCCATGTACTGGTAGGGATCCCATCCCACGTAGACCGACCACCCGAGGGTAAAGGAAGGAGGATTTCCAGCCGCGTTCAAAGCGCCCGCAGCTACAAGTAGAGCCGATAAAGTTAGTAAGAGTTTTCGCATCGCAACCGTCCGTGCAGCGCTGCACTGAGGTGGCTACATGGCCGGTTGGATCTTTTAGTATATCGCAGCGAGAATACGTTCGCTGCCGCTTGCCCGGTCGTTTTCGTGCTTTCCCTTTTCAGTTCGAAGCGCCTTTTCCAGGGCCGCGGCCAGTTCGGGGGAATCCGGCGTTACGTCCGGCTCGAAGCGTTCCACAACCTTACCGTCACGGTCGACCAGGAACTTCGTGAAGTTCCAGCGAATGGGTCCGCCGGTGGTGGGATTGGCCTGCTTGTCAGTCAAGAATTGATACAGCGGCGCCATATGCTCGCCTGCCAGAGAGAGCTTCGCAAAAATCGGAAACGTGGCTTTGTATTTTCCTTCAGCCACCAGCTTGATGGCATCGTTGCCATCCGGTTCTTCCTGGCCGAAATCATTACTGGGGAATGCCAGGATCACCAGCCCCTGGTCTTTGTACTTTTGATACAGCGCCTCTAAGCCCTCATACTGCGGCGTGAAGATACTGCGGCTTGCGACGTTGACGATCAGCAGCACCTTGCCGCGATAGGATGTCAGCGGAACAGGTTTGCCGTCGATGGATAGCGGAATATAATCCAGCACCGTGGTGGCGCGCAATAGCACGCCACTCACTGCCAAGACAGCCAAAAGGAAAGCGCCGGACCGTCTAAAACTCATAGCGTAAAGCGAACTGCATCTCGCGCGGCGGCATCGTGTTTTGATATTCGCCGAACGAGCTAGGACTTTGCAACGAGAGACTCGGCTGGATGAAGTTCACGTTATTAAATGCGTTGTAGGCTTCCGCGCGGAACTGGATGCTGTGGCCCTCCCAAGGTAACGGGAAGCTCTTCGCAACGCCGATATCGAAATTCTTCATTCCGGCCAAACGGATCAAAGCGCGTGTTCCCGCCGCCGAACCCGGGTAGGCATCCCCGAAACTGCCTGCAGCGTTTACATTGCCGAAGATGCTAGGGTTGCCACTACTGTCGTAACCATTCTGAACCTTGTACGGCCCGGTCGCCATTGCGAGAGTCCCTTGCCAATAATTGACGTCCCACGTTTGATTGCCTTGGATGACGCTTGGCAACCCGCTCGAAAACCGCGCGATGGTTGAAATCTGCCAGCCGCCGAAAATCTCGTTCGCCCATCCCGGGGCATTGTTCCAGAACGGTTTGCCCTTGCCAACGGGCAACTCGTACACCACGTCGATGTTGGCTTGGTTCCGGATGTCGAAATCGGAGGAGCCCCGGAACTGACCGGCGTTGAAAACATTCTGAATCACCGCGCCGTCCTGGCCGGAAGAACCTTCCGCAGCCGATGCGTTGTCGATGGAATGCGACAGCGTGTAATTGAAATCGAAGGAGAGGCCGGAGCTAAAAGCCCGCCGCAAGCTGACTGTGGCGGCGTCGTAATTGGCGCTGCCAGCGTTCATCCAAGTGGGCATCGAGCTGCCCTGCGGAGCGAAAAACGTATAGCAGCCGAATTTGGAAGCACAGGTGCCGTTCGGGGTGTTGTACTGGCCGGGGATCCGGTCGACAGAATGCAGCATGTCCAGATAACTGCCTCCGTACACGCCGTAAATGCCATAGAAGTAATTCGCCGCGGCACTGCCGTTGAAGAAAAAGTTTTTGACGGGGGCGAACATGTCCTGAATATACGGGATGTTCGGAACCAGGGAAGGGTTGTTCATGACCGCCTGTGCGGCTGCGTTCGGACTACAATTCTGCGTGTTGTTACCAAGAGTAGCGCACACCGAATTGTACGCATTGCGGATTCCCGTCATGGCGGTCAGCCAGGTCTGGCCGGATCCGGGATCATACAGGTTCTCAAGCGGCGTGTACACGTCGCCCTGCAGCAGCAGCTTCCGGGAAAGCCGGCCGGCGTATGAAACTTCCAGCGTCATCTTACCGGGAATCTGGCGCGCGAAGGAGGCATTCAGCAGGATTGAGTAGGGCGACTTCAAGTTCGGATAGATTCCCTCGAACTCGCCGACAATTCCGTTGACGTCCGGTGGAGTGTAAGGAAAGCCCGTGGTTGGAGCGGTTGGAAGCGCCGGCACACTGCCGTTGTAGCGAGGCGACGTGGTGAAAGTATAGGAGACCGGGTTGTTCAGCGTGGTGGCCAAACCGAACGAACCGAACTGATCGAACTCGGTGATCAGCTCACTGCCGAACCGATCATATAGCATCGCGCCGCCCATGCGGAAGACGCCGCCGTTTCCAAAACTCTTCCCCAGCAGCCCACCGCGGTCCTTCGGCGCGTATGCCAACGCGAAGCGCGGACCAAAATTATTGTCGTCCGGGTTGTACCAGCTCGGCTTGCCGTTTACAGGACCATTGAGGTTGTAGCTGAGGATCGCATTCGGCATGGCATTGGAAGGAATCCCCTCCGCTCCCAGGCCAACGCGCTGAGCGAAGTATTGATCGAGGCCGATGTTGGGCGCCACCTGCAAGCCGTTCGCCTCGTAGGGCGGCGGATCGTTAGTGTAGCGCAGACCAAACGTCAGGGTTAATTCAGGTGTCACGCGCCATTGATCGCTCACGAAACCCTCATACTCGCGCAAGGAAAAGGCACGCGCTTGCGGCGCACCTTGCGGCAATAGCGAACCGTTGGCGCCCACTTGATAGGTCGCCTGAACATTGTTCACCAGGCCAAGCAAGATTCCCATTCCTGACGAAACGGCGAACGTGTTGCCAAGCGCAAAATTGGCGTTGCCCTGGCCAATCATGTAGTTCTGTACATCGGTGTAAATATCTTCGCCCAATCCCACGGCGACATTCGCGCTGAACCCATACGTCGGGTACGACTGCGAATAGGTGTACTTGTTATTCGTCATGATGCGGAAATTGAGCCCGGTCGTAATCGTGTGCTTGCCCTTGGTCCAAGTAAGCGTGTCTGCGATATTCTTAACCGGAAGAATGCGGCCGTTGGCGCGCGCCGAGGAATTAAAGTTCTGGAGTTCATCGAGCGGGTAAAGCTGGAATTCATCGCCCGATGTTCCTGAAAACGCCAAGCCCTGGCGAGTGTAGCCGAAGGTGAGGTTGTTAATCAGGGTGGGCGTCAGAATGGCGGTGTACGTCGCTGAAATTCCTTTGCTATTGTTCAGCAGCTCACTGGCAGGTTGTTGGCCGGGAAATTGCGCCAAGGCGGCGGCCTGATCTTGATTCGCATTCGATAGCGTGCCTCTTACCGAGAGGGTGTGCTTGGCTGCGCTGTCGAGGATGAAATCCATTTTGCCCACATAGGCCCGGTTGTCCAAAGCGTCGGGCGCGTTGAAGCGGTATCCAGTAAAATTCAAGCCGCCGTCGGAGTTGCCGCCGCCTCCATAATTCGGGTCGTTACCAACTGGGTACTGTTTCAGAATGTTCAGGTACGCCTGGTTTACGCCGACATGCAAAGGATCGATTTGTTGGATCTGCGCCGGATTGAGCGTATAGACGTTGTTGTTGGCGTCGGCAAACGTCAAGATGCCTTGCTTTAAGCTTTCAGTCGGAACCAAACGCTCCACCGCTTGCGAGCTGGCGTCGATGCGGCGTTCATAGTTCAAGAAATAGAAAATGCGATCTTTCTTGATGCGACCACCGAGCGAGGCACCGAACTGGTTCCGGTTAAGAGGTGTGACCGGGACGCCATCCCGATCGTTGAACCAACTGTTAGCCGCGGTAATCGTATTGCGATTGTATTCGTAGGCCGAGCCATGCAATTGGTTTGTGCCGCTTTTGGTAACCAGCACTACTTGGCCGCCGGAAGATCGGCCTTCGTCGGCGCCCTGTCCGGCCACAGTCACGCGAAACTCCTGCACCGAATCCAGCGGAATGGGCAGAACGGAGTTGAAGCCGTCATTCGGCGTTTGGGACGGTTTCAGATTTGCGTTCGAACCCTGCAAAGATCCCGAATTGGATATGCCACCAAGTCCAGAATTTTCGTTATCGTTTACATCCACTCCGTCCAGGACGATGTTATTTTGATCGCGCCGCGATCCCATTACTTCACCGCTGGCCGTAACACCGGGCTGCAGACTCAGCAATTGAACGACGTTGCGAGTGTCCAGCGGCAGCTGCCGGATGGAATGCTCAGTAAATGTATTTCCAATCTGGGCGTCGGAGGTACTGATGGTTGAGGCTTCCGCCGTGACGTTCACAGTCTGCCCCGTGCTCCCCACTTCCAGTTGCAGATTCAGCGTCGCCGGAGTGTTGATCTGTAGGACGACATGCTCCTGGGTGGCTTGGGCAAAACCCGGTTTGGTGACGGTGAGCGCATACTCGCCCGGCATTACCTGAAGAATTTGATAAGCGCCCGTGTTGTCGGTAACCACTTGCCGCGACAGACCGGTGGTCGCACTGCTCAGCCCGATTACCGCGCCGGGAACGACGGCGCCCTGAGCGTCCGAAATCACGCCATGCAGAGAACTGGTGGATTGCGCGTAGAGCAATGAGATTGCGGCCAGCAAGCTCACTCCCGCGAATAGACTCTTCCAAGAATGTCTTACAAAACTCCTCGTGAACATGGACCTCTCCCCCAATTGAAATTCGGAACGTCACCACGGAGCGACATGCTCGGTGCGCCGACAAGGCGAGAAGCCGCATAGCGTTGCGGCGTACAGAAACTCAGCGAAGAGTCGTCAAACTGCGGAGTGCTGCGGTACTAAGAAATCCGCACAGAAAAACAGTTAGAGATCAAGAACCCACTCGGCAGTTTTCTAATTATCACGCCCGCTTAGAGCCCTGTCAAGCAGATCTGTATCGCAATTTTTAATGAAAGTACTAAGCTTTTCAGATACTAAGCCCAACTTGGCCCCTGCTAATGTCAGTCAGCCCCCAACTAGGCAATGATGTCGTGGATCACGTTTCCGGCCACGTCAGTCAGGCGAAAATCGCGTCCGCTGTAACGGTATGTCAACTTGGTGTGGTCGATTCCCATCAGGTAGAGGATGGTGGCATGCAGATCATGAACATGCACGCGCTTGTCGACACCCTTCCATCCGAAATCGTCGGTAGTACCGTACGTCATGCCACCCTTCACGCCGCCGCCAGCCAGCCAGACGGTGAAGCCGTGCGGATTGTGATCGCGGCCGTTGTGCACTTGTCCACCCATGAACCCGCTACCCACCTCAACTACCGGCGTTCGGCCGAACTCGGAGCCGCACACGATCAGCGTCTCGTCCAATAGTCCGCGCGATTTCAAATCCTTGATCAGCGCGGCAAACGGCTGATCGGAATCCTTGCCGGTTTTGCGGTGCAATTCGATATCGAAGTGATGATCCCAAGGATCGCCCTTGGAGTAGTACACCTGCACCATGCGGACTCCGCGCTCGACGAGGCGCGCCGCTGTCAGGCAGCCCCGCGCGGTGCTCCCTTCGCCGTACAACTTAATGGTCGCTTCGCTCTCCTTGCGCACATCGAAGACGTCGGGCGCCTCGGTCTGCATCCGATAGGCGGTTTCCATGGATTGCAAGGTCGCGTCCAGCTGTGGATCGTCGGCGTGCTCCTGATCCATCTGCATGCGATCGAGCTTGCCCAGCAGATCCAGTTCGCTCTGCTGCTGCTTGAGATCGAACTTTTCGTTGCGGATGTTGGGGATCAGTTTTTCGGGATCGAATTTCTTATCGCGAACGTTGTCGGAAATGAAGGTGCCCTGGTACATGGGCGGCAAAAATGCCGAGTTCCATAATGGCGGACCAACCGTGGTGGGGACCTCGGGACACAGCACTACGAAACCGGGTAAATTCTTGTTTTCCGTCCCCAACCCATAGGTGAGCCAGGCTCCCATGGATGGCCGGCCCGGCTGAATATGGCCGACGTTCATCATCAGCAATGATGGCTCGTGATTTGGAATGTCGGTGTACATGGACTTGATCATGCACATGTCGTCCACGCACTCACCTAATTGAGGAAATACTTCGCTCACTTCGATTCCGCTCTGGCCATATTTCTTGAAAGAAAAAGGGGAGCGCATCAGATTGCCAGTTTTGCGCTCATGATCGGGAATCGCCCCCGGCAGCGGCTGGCCATTGTATTTCTCCAGCATCGGCTTGTAGTCGAAGGTGTCGATTTGCGACGCGCCGCCGTTCATGAACAGGAAAATGACGTGCTTGGCTTTGGGCTTGAAGTTCGGAATGCGCGCGCTTGCCACGCCCTGCACCGGTGTCGCGTCGGCCTTGGCAAGCGATTGGCCAATCAAGCTGGCGAAACTCAACATGCCGAAGCCGCTTCCCATCCTGCATAATGCTTCGCGCCGCGAAAGTGGCTGACGGGCCGGTAAATGCAACATCATCTTTTTCCTTCCTAATTCACAAACTCAAATTCGTTCGAACTCAACAGCACACGCGCATACTCATTCCAGGCCGTGGTCGGCTGGTCGGCTACCTGATTGCCGGGCGTCTCCGGGTGGGACTGCAAGAAGTCCAGACCTGCCTTCATTTCACTTTCCGTTGGCGCGCGCCCAAACAGGATTCGATAAGCCTTCTGAATGCGCGCTGTGTCATTTGCTTCGTCATACACGCGCTTGGCGAAGGTTTCGGCCTGCTTGTAAACGAAACTGCTGTTCATGAAATACAGGCGCTGCAGTGGAACGTTCGTGGTGAAGCGCTGCTCGGCGGTGAACGAAGGATTCGGATAATCAAACACCTGCAGAAAATTGTCCAGCCGGTAACGGCTCACCTTGCAATAGACCGTGCGCCGGTTGTTGTCGTCGCCAAAATCGGTGGATGGGCCGCCCGTCTTCTTCAGGTCCAGAGCGCCTGCCACGAACAGCAGCGAATCACGAATCGCCTCGGCGTCCAGACGCTGCCGGTTGGCGTGCCAATACAACCGGTTGGCGCCGTCTTTTTCGGCGTTCTCGGCCGACGATTCGGTGCTGAGTTGATAGGTGGAAGAAAGTAGAATCTCGCGATGCAGCTTCTTGATCGACATGCCGTTCTGTACGAAACTGTTGGCCAGATACTCCAGCAGTTCCGTATCGGACGGCGGGTCGCCCATCTTGCCGAAATTATCCGGCGTTTCAACAATTCCCGATCCGAAGTGCCATTTCCATACACGATTCACCAGCACCCGCGTAGCCAGCGGACTGGCCGCGATGGCATTCGCTAGTTCCAACCTGCCGCTGCCTTGGGAAAAAGGTTTGGAATCGGGTGGCGACAAAACCGACAGAAAACGTTCCGGCACCGGATCGCCCAGCGTGTGTGGATTGCCGCGCACGTTGACGTGCATCTCCTGAATCGCTTTAGTGTCGCTGGCGCCGTGCAAGAACGGGTACGGCGCCTGGGCCTTCTTCAGCGCTTCAATCTCAGCGCGCAACGCCGCCACATGCTCAGCCACTTCCGCCGAAAAATGCCGTTTCAACGCCCAATCGCGGAGCGACAGCAGACCAGGATCAGGCCGTGTATCGCTCTCCGAATCCTGGTCCGCCTTGTAGACATCCAGGTAAAGATTCGTTCGCTCGATCGGCATCGTCTTCAGTTCCAAATCGCAGCCTGGACAGAACTGGTCGTTGGTCTCGAACTCATTGGGATAGGAATCGCGGCGCGGTTTCTTGCGAACCCCCGCCTTGGCTTTGATGATGTCGTTCTCTTCCTTGAGCGCCGCGGCATCCCGGTCCACCGAAAGAATCAGTTTCTGGAAGTAATCCGCCAGAAACTGGGCCTGCTCCGCTGTGCCTCCGCACTTCACCATATCCTGCCAGTCACGCAGATACGAATAGTGTTTGGGCGGCTTGGCCAGGAACTTAATCCAACGCTCCAGCATTTCGGGATCTACTTTTTGATCCACCGCTGCTTCCGCCACCATTTTCTTCGGCTCGCCGGTCACTTGCCAGGCGGCAACCAGATACTTCGATGTCTTCTGCGCCAGCATCTGGGCGTATAGATCGCTTTGCTTCTCCAGGAAGTCGTCCAAAACCTCTTCCTTGTCATCGATGACTTTTTGCTGTTTTTCCCAAACCGCCATTTCTGCCGGCGAAGTAGCTGGATACTCGTGGTACGTAGTATTCATGAACACCGCGGCCAGCGAGTAATAATCTTTTTGCGAAATTGGATCGTACTTGTGATCGTGGCAGCGCGCACAAGCAACTGTGAGCCCGAGCATCCCTCGCGTCACCATATCGATGCGCTCGTTGCGCTCATCAGCGCGCCCTTGTACTGGCTCCGCTTGATCCCACCACCATGGACCTTGTCCCATGATTGCGGTGCCGGGAACCGTCTTGTCGCGAACCTTCCCGTCCATTAGGTCGCCAGCCAACTGCGCTTTCAAGAAGTCCCCGTACGGCATGTCGTCATTGAACGCCTGGATCACCCAATCGCGATAAACATACGCGCCTGAGAAAGGCATGTAACCGCGATCCTTTGGATCGAGGCCACGCACGTCATCCTCGGCGTAGCGGGCCACATCCAGCCAATGACGGCCCCAGCGTTCGCCATAACGGGGCGAGGCCAGCAGCCGGTCGACCACTTTCTCGTAGGCGTTGGACGATTTGTCGGCGACGAATGCGTCCACTTCTTCGGGCGTCGGGGGCAGGCCAGTCAGGTCTAGCGTCACTCGCCGGATCAGAGCCCTGCGGTCCGCTGCCGCCACGGGTTTCATGCCTTTGGCTTCCAATTTGGCCAGAACAAAATGATCGATATTCGTTTTTGCCCAAGACTTTTCTTTCACCGCCGGAATAGCCGGATCCTTCAACGGCTGAAACGACCAGAATGCGCGCTGCTCGGGCGTAATCACCTTGACCGGTGAGGTGGAAACAGCCGCTTTCGTCTCGGGCCACGGAGCGCCCATTTTGACCCAGTCCGTAAGAGCTTGAACGTCGGCAGGCTTCAGCTTCCCGCCTTTCGGCATTTTGAGGTCGCCCGTCTGCCGGATAGCCTGGATCAACAGGCTTTTGTCGGGATCTCCCGGCATCAATGCCGGGCCTGACTTGCCTCCTTGCAGCAGCCGCTCCCGCGAATCCACGCGCAGGCCGCCCATTTCAGCCGACGTATGGCAGTCGTAACAATTCTCCGCCAGCACCGGTCGCACTTTGTTCTCGAAGAAGTCAGGATTTTGCGCCGGCGGAGGCGCTTGCGCCAAGGCGGAAACGAGGGCCAAAGCAAATAGGATGGCGTACTTCATGTCAGAGACCTTTCGGGTCTATCCTCCACACTTCGTGCATCTCGTGATTGGAGAGCCACAACGAACCCAAACCCACGCGCAGCGCGTCACCGCCTTTGCCCACATATTGCGTGGTCACGCGGTTGGTGGCTGGATCGATCTTCGATAGGGCCTTGCCGATCGCCGTCACCCAAACTGCGCCTTCTCCCACCGCGATATCCCCGCCAGGGCCCGGGACGCCGACCTCGATCGTCGCCGATACTTTATTGGTCGCCGGATCGACGCGCGATACGCTGCCGTCTCCCTGATTGAGCGTCCAAATACTGCCCAATCCAGTGGCCAGAAATCGCGGCGTTGGACCCACCGGAATCTTTGCGATCACTTTCTCGGTCTTGGCGTCCACGCGAGTCAGCAGATTGTTCTTGGTGCTGGTGATCCAAACCGAGCCATCTTCATAAGCGGCTGTGAATGAACCTGCCGGGATCGAAATCTTGGACACCACTTTGTTCGTCGCCGGATCGATGCGCGAGAGCACCCCCGCCGCATCCGACGGCATCCAAACGCTGCCTTCCCCCGCCGTAATTCCGCCTTCCGTATTTGCAACTCCCGATGGAATGGACGCGACAATCTTTTGCGACTTGGCGTCCACGCGCTCGACCGATCCATTGCTGCAAATGGGAACCCAGATGCTGCCGAACGCGATCGCCAATCCCGAGCAGGGAGTCTTTGCAACCGTAATTACCGCGCCCACCTGATTGGTCTTGGGATCAAGCCGGGAAATATTGTTCTTCGGGTTATTCGATATCCAGACGCTGTCGCCAATGGCGACCCAATCCGGAGACCCGGGAATAGAAAACTTGGCGAGAGCATGCAACTCAGACATCGGATGCTGCACGCCTTTGAGTTCCGGGCCATCGGTATGAGCCGCGGCCAGCGCCGTCACGGCCCAAAAATAGACAAGTCGGTTGATCTTCATTTGGATCGCAAGAACTTCCGACGGGGGGTACGAGCAGGCGGGCGCGGCTCACTCGTATTATCAGCTTATCGCACTATCGCAACCCTCGGCAAGGGTGGCGAGCGCCACTATCGGGTACTTCTGAACAATAGTGCTAATTGCTTGCAGCGTGTCATATCATAGAGGAAAGATTTCATGGAGGCGCCGGCCAAGGTAGAGTGTCCGCATTGCCATCACAGCAACGTCCCGGGTACTGTCCGTTGCGTTTCCTGCTCTAGCCTGTTTGCGGACAACGACGCTACGTTGATGTCCGAGATGTCTGACGCCACGATGATGACCAACGCGGCGGTGGCAACAAACTGGTCGCGGAACACCGGATCGCAAGGTGAGTTTGAGAGCCCGGCCACGTCGCTCGAAGAGGGCAGCATTCTGGCCGAGCGCTACGAAATCATTAAACTCCTGGGCCAGGGTGGAATGGGCGCGGTCTACAAGGCCAAGGATCGGGAACTCGATCGCTTTGTGGCACTGAAGGTGATCCGGCCGGAGCTGGCCGGCCATCCCAGCATTCTCCAAAGATTCAAGCAGGAACTGCTCCTCGCCCGGAAAATCACCCATCGCAACATCATCCGCATTTACGACCTGGGTGTTGCCGACGGATTGCGTTTCATCACCATGGAATTCGTCGAGGGCCAGGATCTTTCCAACCTGCTCGATGAGCGGCACAAATACACGCCAGAGGAAACGGTCAAAATTCTTCGCCAGGTTTGCGCCGCGCTGGAAGCGGCCCACGCCGAAGGCGTCGTTCACCGCGATTTGAAGCCGCAAAACATCATGATCGGCGAAGGCGGCCGGGTTTGCGTCATGGATTTCGGCCTGGCGCGGTCCATGGAAGCGGGCGGATTGACGCAGGCCGGAGCGGTGATGGGCACCCCCGCTTACATGTCGCCCGAGCAAGCCAAGGGCATGCCTGCTGACGAACGCTCAGACCTGTTCTCGCTTGGCATAATCGCTTATCTCATGCTGACCGGTGAAATCCCGTTTAAGGCGGATTCCGCGCTAGCCAGCATGCTGTTGCGAACCCAAGGACCGCCCACTCCCTCCATTCAACTGAATCCAACCATCCCCCAAGCCTTGAACGACGTCGTTCAAAAGTCGCTCGCGGTCGATCCGAAGGATCGCTATCAAAGCGCGGCCCAAATGGGTCAGGATTTGTACGACTGGCAGGAGGGCACGCTAGCCAAGGCCATCGTCACGCCGCGGGTGGCGATGATGGCCGAGTCCCATACGAAGAAGTGGATCGCGATCGCGGTGGTCTGCGCCGTTGTCTTGGCCGCCGGAGGCTATGGCTTGGATCGCTGGCTGCACCGGCCCCATGCGCCGGTGGCGCCGATGACCGTGATGATCGCCGACTTCAATAACCATACGGGAGACCCGGTCTTCTCGGGCACGCTGGAGTCGACGCTCAAGTTGGCCCTGGAAGGCGCGTCTTTCATCAACGCGTATGATCGCACCCGAGTGCGGGATCTGGGCGTTAAAGCCATCGACGGCGCGCTGGACGATTCCAAGGCCCAGCAGATTGCCAACAGCCAAGGCATGAACGTGGTGGTTTCCGGCGCGATCGACCGCCAGGGCGCAGCCTACCAGTTGACGCTGCGCGCGACCCAGGCCGTCACTGGCAAAAGCATTACTAACGCCGAGGAGACCGCCGCCAGCAAGGATCAAGTCTTATTCGCCGTGAGCAAACTAGGGGCCAGTCTCCGCAAGGCGCTCGGCGATGCCACCGACTCCGTCAAGTGGTTCAACATTGACTCAATTACCGCCGCTTCACTCGAAGCAGTTCACGAATACGCGATGGCTCAGGACGATTTATCCAAGGCCCAGTTTGAAGACGCTTTTAAGCACTTCTCACAGGCCGTGGATCTGGATTCGTCTTTCGGCTTGGCCTATGCCGGGATGGCAGCCGCATCGCATAACCTCTCCCGGCAGCAGGATGCCGAGAAGTACGTCAAACTGGCGCTCAGCCACATCGATCACATGACGGAGAGGGAGCGCTATCGCACCCGCGCCTACTCGTACTACCTGGGTGACGACAACCAGAAGTGCGTGGAGGAGTACGGAGCCTTGCTGCAACGATATCCCTCCGATACCGCTAGTCTCAACAATATGGCGGATTGCTTGTCGCATCTGCGCAACCTTCCCAAAGCCGTTGAGGCAGTGCGGCATGCGGCAGACATTCTGCCCAAGCGAGCGCTTTATCATGCAAACATTGCCTTGTACTCGGCCTACGCCGGTGATTCTCAATCCGCCGCTAAGGAAGCCGACGTGACGCTGCAGTTGCAGCCCAATTTTCCGTTTGCCTTCGAGGCACAGGCGTTCGCCAGCCTTTTGCAGGGCGATGCGAAGCGGGCGGCAGGCGCTTATCAGAAGATCGTACCGTCGAAACCCTCGCTGGCTGCCGCCGGTGCGGCCGATCTGGCCATATATAACGGCCAGTACGGCGAAGCGGTGAAACTTCTGGAAAAAGCCGCCAGCGACGACAAGGCGGCGCATAGCCCGGATGAGGCCGCCGACAAGTACTCATCGCTAGCCTACGTCCAGGTGCAGCGCGGGCAAAAGAGTTCAGCGCTCGCAGCTCTGAACAACGCGCTCGATCTTAGTAAAGCCGTGAAAACCAGATTTCTGGCGGCGCAAGACTACGTTGCCCTCGGTGAAACGGCCAAGGCGCAAGAATTGGGCTCCGGTTTGTCGTCCGAGCTCCAGTTGGAACCTCAGGCCTACGGGAAACTGATCGAAGGCGAGGTCGCGCTGAAAAACGGCGATAGTCATGACGCCGTCAAGCTGTTCACGGAAGCCAACAATATCCTGGACACTTGGATCGGCCGGTTCGACCTGGGACGTGCCTATCTGGATGCCGGCGCGTTTACGGAAGCCGATTCTGAGTTCGACCGGTGCCTGAGACGCCGGGGGGAAGTTTTGGCGCTGTTCCTGGATGAAGTGCCCACATACGGATTTTTCCCACCGGTCTACTATTATCAAGGACGCGTTCGAGAGGGTTTGAAGAGTTCTACTTTCACCGAATCCTACCAGAAGTACCTGAGCATTCGGGGGCAGGCCGGCGAAGACCCGCTGGTGGCCGACGCACGACGCCGACTGCGTCAGTAGCGGGCATCACAGACATAAAACCCTCCGGCGAGATGCCTTGTTCGCGACCGTACTGGGAGTACTACAACGATCGTGTCTTAGCCCATTTCTGCGTTCGCACCTGCCTTATTGCCTTGACCTATCGGAGGGGCTTTCGGCATACTGAACACGTCCTTACAAAATACTGGAGTAATTTCGAGCGCCGCTTTTTGCGCTGAGCGTGTAACATGGGGCCGCGAGAAAGCACTCGGAAGTATGGGGAATTGTTCATCGATGGCCACCAAACGCATTCTTGCAACTGTCTGCTTAAGGACTGCGGTAACGCTCGCGTTGCTCGCGCTGTTCTCATCCGTCACGCAAGCCCAGCAAGTCCAACTCAGTTATTTCAATAACTACTTTGTGACCGGAGATTACGCCGTTGGAGGCGTGAGCCTGAGTGGGAAGACGGGCGCAGTAAGCAGCAGTATCAACTTTAGCGGAGTGCCTTGCACCAGCGGGCCGGGATTGTTCGCCGGCGTCGTCCCGTGCACCTCCAAGGGCGCCCAGCCGGCCGACGTCATCGCTGCGTTTCTGTACTGGCAGACCATCGAGACCACGGCACCGTGCTCGCCGCAATGCGGGAGTTCAGGTAGCGGTTCCTTCAATGGTTCCGCTAACACTTTCAACGGAGTTGAGTTGGGCAATCCTACTGTCGCCGCGTGCGCGGCGGGCGGCGGAACGCAATCAAACGCATACGCGCGTGTCTATCGCGCCGATGTTCTCAGGTTTCTTCCCATCAATAACACCACGGATGTCCGCGTTGGCAATGGGACGCAGACCTTCACACTCACCAGCAGCTCGACGAACACGCAATTCGTCGGCGCCAGTCTGGTTGTGGTTTATCGTCTCGTGACACCGGGAAATTCGCGGATCGCGCCGCTGCGGTCGGTTCTGATTTACGACGGCTCCTTCACCGGTACTCCCGGCGCAGAAGACCTGGACCAAACCATGGGCGGCTTTTATCAGGCTGCGAAGAACCCTGCGGCTAAAATGACGCACATCGTTGGCAACGGGAAAGCGGGTTTTAGGGAAACGCTCACCGTAAACGGCAGCATTCCGTCGGGCCAGTCGGGCACGCCAATCGACGGGGACCAGGGACCCGGTTGGGATGTTGACACATTCAACTACAATCTCGCGGCGAATGCCTCATCGGTTGAGACGAAGGTTGTACTCTCGTCGGACTGCCTATCGTGGGCCGCAATCATTACCAGCGTCAATGTTCAGGATTCGGATTTTGACGGCATTCCCGACATAGCGGAGGAGTACGGCCTTAATTTTAATCCAGGCGTTCGATACGACGGTATCGTCCCCCTGCCATCACCGGCATCGGCTCCAACTCCGGCTACATTCGGCACTTGCCAGCAGTCCCCGAGCACCTGCGTGAATCTGCCGGCCATGGGAGCGAATCCGCTCGTTCCGGACATTTTTGTGCAGGTCGATTGGATGTACGACCAGGGCGGGACCACCAACCCGGACGGGAGTCCTAACCCGCCGCACAGCCATAACCCGCAGATTGCCGCGCTCAACATGGTCGGGGGGGTCTTCAAAGCCCACGGGATTAACATACATTTCGACGTCGGCAGCGACAATCCACTATCCCACTGCCAAGCTGCCAATAGCACCACTATAGGGCCATGCAATTATCAGTCGCAAAACTCGCCATACATCGTTCCCGCTGCCTATGCTCACGGAGGCAACGCGATCAATGAAGCCGGCACTCTTCTGTGCCCGAACTCTGTAACATCGTCCAACTGCGCTTTTCCGGGTCAATCCAACCTGTACTCGGTACTCGGCTGGAAGTTCGGATTGGACGCGATCAGGGATGGAGATCTATTCCTCCAA
This sequence comes from Bryobacterales bacterium, assembly GCA_003132905.1. The sequence continues at coordinate 38,266 of PKZC01000321.1, forward strand.
CTGCCGCAACTTTTCCCGCAAGACGAAAAAGACACTGTTCACTACGCCCTCTTTGGCCATGCCTTGGGCGCGACCACACCGTTCAGCACGCCCGAGGCCGGCAGCATCTCCGGTATTGCCGACCATCCTGGCGGAGACATCCTGGTTACGCTTGGCCTGTGGCGATCTGACAATGCCGCTTTCGATCAGGTGGGAACTATGCTGCAGCAGGCTGGCACGCTTATGCACGAGCTGGGCCACAACCTCGGTCTATCGCACGGCGGGTGGTCCGACACCCCAAACTGCATGCCGAACTATGCCAGCGTTATGAATTATCTGTATCAGGTAGCCGGACTGACGGATGCTAAGGGCAATGAGAACATCGATTATTCCTACGGGCTGCTGCTGCCGCTGTTCGAGAACGCTCTATCCGTGAAGATTCCAATGGGCATTCAACTCTACCGTGTCCGATATTTCGGTCCGCTCAACAGCAATCCCAAAAGTTCGCTTGTCAATACGCCCGGCCAGGCTTCCAAGGCTTATTGCACCACCGGATTCTCATCGCAGCCCGGGCAATCGTACGTCCGTTTGGAATGGCCCTCTGTCTCCACCCCTGACTGGAGCAACGGCACAGTTCCTTCAGGAACCAAGCTTGGGCCACTCGACATCAACTTCGACGCCACCACAGGCAACCAGCTCATCACCAACGAGACCTTCTTTGATTCACCCGACTGGATCAGTCTCAATCTCCAGCAAGTGTCGGCGCGGCCGAATGCTGATGGATTTTCGTCGAATGCCGAGCTAGCCCAGGTCGGTCTCTCCCAGCTAGGNNCCCAGCTAGGTCTCTCCCAGCTCGGTCTATCGCAGCTCGGTCTATCCCAGCTCGGTCTGTCCCAGCTCGGTCTATCCCAGCTTGGGCTATCCCAGCTCGGTATATCCGACCCTGGCACGGCCGCATTAGGCCAAGACCAGGACGTAAACCAAGCCCAATATCATGCATCGGGCGGCGGCGTTCCTCCCACTGGGCTGACGGCGCTTGTCACCACTACCCAGCCGAGCCCCGCCAATCCCAATCCGGGCGGGACCGGCAACACCTTGACCTGGGTGGGAGACCCGAATGCCGTGGCCTTTGAGTACAACGTCTACCGCTGTAACGCTTCTGCCGTCCCGGGTTGCACGCCCGCAGTGCTCATAGGTACCAACACAGGTAGTCCCGTGAGTCCTACTTATACCGATTTTGTCAACGATTTCGTTGACGCTGCAGCGACGTGCCCTGACACTAAGAGTAACGTGGCTAACACTTGTTACAACACGAACTACACCTATGCCGTGAGCGAAGTTCCCGTGCTCACACCCAGTACCGAGGGCCCTGAGAGCGGTCTGTCGAATTCGTCGAGCAGCGAGGTAAACCACCTGTTCGTCATGGGCAATATCACCGCAACGAGCGTGACTTACGGCATGGCGAACCCGGCTATCACGGTCAATGTTTACGGCAACGGATCGGTAACCGGCGAGACCTGCTTCTATACGGACGCTGCTTCCCCGACGGCCGTAGTAATTCCGCAGAACGTCAAGGATTCTCCTTATCCCGTCTACTGCACTGGACCGGCCACAGTCTCGACGACGGTAGGTGTGACGTACAACGTTAGTTACCTTGGCCACACCTCAAGCACTTTGACCATCACTCAGTATCCGATCACAATAACGGCCGTGGCCAGCACCAAAATCTACGACGGCACCACGTCATCCTTGTCCACGCCACTGACGCCAAGTGCTCTGCCATACGGCGACACGCTCACTTGGATGGAGACTTACGATTATCCCAATGTCTTCACCCCACTCGCAACCCACGTAATGACGCCTGCCCCAACCGCGAGCGAGCCGTCTCTGCTAAGCAACTACAACGTGACGTTCACGACGATCAACACTGGCGTGATCAACCAGGCGACGCCGACTGTAACGGCGACCGGCAACACGTGTATCTATAACGGGTCGCCCTGCGCGGGCACGGGTTCAGCAACCGGGGTCCTTAGCGGGCCGGACGTCTTGACGCCGGTGACGCTAAGCTACAGCGGCGTGGTCAACGGCGGTGCGGTCTACGGGCCGACCGCGATGGCTCCCACCACCGCCGGTGCTTATAGCGTCACGGCCAGTTACGCCGGCAGCACCGATTACAAGGCAGGCACTTCTACGCCCGCGACGATCACTATCAACCAGGCGACGCCGACTGTGACCGATGGCGGGCCTACTCCTGCCACTCCCGCCTACGGCCAGCCCGTCACGTTGACGGTCGCGGTTGCGCCTCCGGCCTCCGGCGAGGTGCCGACGGGCACGGTGACGTTCTCCTTCACCCTGAGCACAATCACGAATTATATCTGCTCCGATGGGAGCATCTCCACGACCCCGTGCCCCGTCCCGGTAACGCTGAGCGGTGGTAACTATGTCGCTAGCGTGACTACCAGCAATCTGCCGACCGCTGCGGAAAACGTGATGGCGACGTATTCGGGCGACACGAATTTCCAAGGCGAGACGGCGAATAACGTCTCGGTTACGGTGAGCCAAGCCAATTCGGCCATCACCCTGACTAAGCCGACCGATCCGTCGACTTATGGCAGTGTAGTAAGCCTGACGGTTAAGGTGGTAGACGGCACGGGAGGCAGCATCGGAGTGCCTACGGGGACGGTGGCTCTGTCATTTAAACTGGACCCGAGCAATCCAAGCGGGCAGGTGTACTACATCTGCTTGAACGGCACTGTCAGCACAACAGCCTGTAGCATAGAGAATCAGATCACTCTTGCGCCGGACCCAATGAATCCGATTGGGGCGACGGCAACCATACAGACCACCGCACTGCCGGCGGGGCTTGCCAGCCTGTCGTTCGCTTACCCGATCAACGCTTCTTATTCCGGCGACACCAACTTTGCGCCCAGCGGGCCGTTTGGGCTATCGCAGACGGTAAACCCGTTGACGGCCTCCGTGACGCCCAGCGCGAACCAACAAAAGGTATACGGCCAGCCCGATCCGAGTCTTACTGGTACGCCCAGCGGATTCTTGTTCTCGGACAATGTGACGGCCACTTACACTCGGGTCGCTGGACAAAGTGCAGGAACATACCTGATCTCGGCGACCCTGAGTCCGTCTGGCGTTTTGGGCAACTACAGCATCACTTACAATACTGCGAATTTCACGATTACGCCGGCAACTTTGACAGGCACTACACAGCCTGTCTCCTACGTTTACGGCGCCGTGCCCGTGCCCCCGGTTTCCACAGTAATGTACACTGGCTTCGCTTATATGGACACCGCCGCGTCTGTCATCTCGGGGACGCTCACCTGCGTGTCAACAGCGATGGCTAACAGTCCTGTCAGCGTGTATACGATCGCTTGCTCCGGCCAGTCGGCGGCCCCGAACTACACGATTAACTACGTCGGCAATACGCTCAGCATTACCCCAGTGCAGCTGACAGGCACCTCTCAGAACGCGACCGCGACGTTTGGCGCGCCGATTCCAGCGCTCACCGCCATGTTCAGCGTCTTTGTGAATGGAGACGGTCCGGGCTCACTCACCGGTACACTCAGCTGTACGACGACTGCAGTAGCCGGGAGCCGGGCAGGCATGTACCCGATTACGTGCACAGGGCAGTCGTCACCTAATTACAACATTACCTACAACAACACTGGCGTTCTCACCATCAGCGACAGCATCAACCTCTCGGCTCTTGCGCTGAACGGCACGGCGGCCCCAACGGCCCCAACGGTCCTGACCGGACCCGTGTTGCAACTCGCGAACAACGTTAGTCAGACGTCGTCGGCCTGGTTGGGGACCGCTATCCCTGTCTCTTCGGCGTTCACCACGACATTCCGATTCCAGATCACACCCGCTTCAAGCGGGCCCAACTCGATAGGCGACGGATTCGCCTTTGTGATCCAGGCCGCCTCGACCGGAAACGCGACTCTCGGAACGGCCGGGATGGGCGGATACATCGGGTATTTTGGAATCCAGAATAGTATCGCGATTGAATTTGATACGTACGATAACTCGCAATTCGATGATCCCGCTGGTGACCATATCGGCATTCAGAGCCGCGGAACGGCGCCGAACACGACTGATCACACCCCGGCAGTGGGCGCGAACCTCGGCGGGCCCGTCCTGGCTACCTTTGCGGATGGCAATGTTCACACCGCAACCATCACCTACGACGGGAGCTCAACCATGAGC
>PKZC01000273.1 GCA_003132905.1 Bryobacterales bacterium
CAAAGGAAAGCGCCCGGAGCTTGCCGACTTCTCACCAGCTACAAAGCGCGCCAAAGAAAAGCACCTAGCGGACGCCCGTCTCCGGCTTGATAGGATGGCTGCCACGTGTCCACGCGGCATACGCAAGATGATCGCGGAGGGCACGCTATGACCGACACCGAGACATTCAAAAAGTCGGCGCGAGNNCAATGAAGCGCCCGAAGGGCTACCGCAAGCGCAGAGATCAAGAGTGCTTCTATAATGCGCAGATGCTCGCGATTGAGGATCGCGGGCGTTACGTCGAGGGCTACGCGCAGAGTCGCCACTTGAACATGCTAGTGCATCACGCATGGATTACGCTCGACGGCGTTCACGCCATTGATCCGACATGGCAAGAGCCGGGAGCGAAATATATCGGCATCGAAGTTGATACCGTCACCCTTGCCAAGGCGATGTGCGCCAAAGGTTTCACCGAAGCGCATTTCAATCTGCCGTGCATAGCGGTGGCGTCGTGAGCAAAGGACTAGGATGGGTTCAGCGAGACGCCCTCGAAGCTATTTTAGAAGCAAACGGGCGACCGAACGCGGACAATCTTCGACCATTGTCAACGACCGAAGTCACCGTTGCTGTTTTTGGCTACAACTCTTTTGCAGCCCGAGTGAGCACTGGTCGCGCCCTTCATGGACTTGCGCGGAGAGGATTTCTCAATCCGAGTTGGTGGACCACTGGTCCGCATGGACGGCGCGAGTGGCAGGTTTCGAGCCAATACGTTGACAGCATGATCGCTCGATTAGATCGGCTGAGGAAATGGGAGCGCGACAGGAGTAACACTTAAAACGAAATCGGCCCGCCGAAGCGGGCCGATCACGAGACATCGAGGCGGCGCGGTCAAAACGCCGGAAGTGAAGTCAGGAAGTACACACTGGATAGTCCCCCACTACAGGAAACACCGTGCGTGAAGTCACATCATATACACCAAGCCGAGCCGAAGTTCAAGCTTGGAATGCTGCCGCTCAGGCGGACACCGCCCCCGGCTTACAAGCCCGCCGCGCCGCCGCGCGCGCTCGCGCCCATGCCCTATGGGACGAGACGCCCGAAGACGCCGCATGGTACGCGGAGCAAGCTATTCTCACCCACGAAGAATGTCGCGTCCGCGCTATCGGACCCACGCATCTCGACCGGCGCGCGGGTAAGCGCCGGGCGCTGGTGTTCGGCAACAAAATCAAAACCGGAAAATACGTTCGCATCGACGGCAGACGTATTCCCGTACTTCAACAGGTAAGGAAGTCCCCACATGTCAAAAGAACATGATCTAGTTTTATCGCGCGACGATCCGCACGTGAGCGCGCAAGAGTTTCGCAAGCGCGAGCATAAGACGATCCTCAAGTACCAAGAGGATTGGCTCGACTATGACGGCATCGCGTCCTATCAAATGATTGAGGACGACACCATCGAAAGCGAAATCCAGTTATTTTTGCAGTCGGCGGAAATCGTCTACATGGTTCCGGAGTTGGATGCCAAAGGCGAACCCGTCATGAACAGCGACGGCAGTCCGAAGATGCGCGCGGAATATAAGCCATTCAATCCAAAAGACAACGATGTGAAGCAAGTCAACCTTGCGCTTGAACGCCAGTTCCACATCAAGGTCGGCAAGCTTGATCCGCCAGCGTGGCTCGACGGTGCGACCGCTGAGCAGCGCAAGCACGATCCGAAGAATATCATCGCTTGCCAGAATGGCTTGCTCGACATCGCCGCCCGCGTCGTCAACAAGGACACCGGCAAAGTCGCCATTGTGCGCGAACTATTGCCACGGTCGCCGCACTTCTTTACTCGGACGGCGCTGGCAATCAACTATTCGCCGAATGCACCGAAGCCCGAACGGTGGCTGACATTCTTGCAAGAAGTGTTAGGCGACGACGCCGCCGTGATCGACTTGATGCAGCAGGCAATGGGCTATCTAATCAGCGGCGACATATCGCTGCAAACCATCATGTACTTTCGCGGCAAGTCACGCGGCGGCAAGGGCACCATCTTGAAAGTGCTCGATGGTCTCGTCGGTCATGACAATATCGCCAATCCTTCATTGCGCGATCTATCGGTAGACAGCGGACGGCAAGATTTAATCGGTAAGTCACTGGCGATGATCCGCGACATGAACACCGACAGCAAGGACAGCGTGAGCACAGCGGCAACGCATCTTGCGACCATTGCAGCGGCGGAGCCGATTAGCATCTTTCGGAAGTTCAAAGGCGCGGTGAATCTTATTCTAAAGTGCCGCTTCATTCTCGCCGGTATCAGTCTGCCGAACTTCGGCGACCATGCCACGTCGCTTGATCCGCGTTTGATCGTGTTCCCATTCCCGACCAGCTTCGCCGGACGTGAGGACTACAGCCTCGACGAGAAGCTCGCGGCAGAGTTGCCCGGTATTCTGAATTGGGCACTCGATGGACTCGATCTGCTCAAGATCGACGGGCGGTTTTATGAGCCGCTCGCGTGCGTCAAGGCAAAGCACGACATCATTCACGGCAGCGACCCGATACGTGGCTTCGGCAGTGATCGGTGCGAGTTTGATCCGGCTTACTCTTGCAGCAAAGGCGATGTGTTCGCCGAATATGTTGAGTATTGCAGCCAGATCGAGGCGCACCCGGTCTCGCGCGGGGCATTCTACGGCAAGTTCATGGTCGCTTATCCGCAGATCGGCGAGTCAAGACCGGGTAGCGATGGCGACCGCAAGCCGCGCACCTTTACCGGAGTGCGCATAGCCAGCGACGAACACGCCACCACCTTGACGAAGGTCTACATGCTCGATCCGACAATGCTCGCGCTTGGACTTAGCCGCTACGATGAAGACGCCATTCTCACCGACGCGCGCGGCGAGTGGGTTGAGCAGGGAGAGATATCAGAGTGAGCAAGTACGATCAACGCAGTCTTCAAGCGCGACGCGAACTGATAAAGCTGTTCGGGCGCGACTCGGAGTTTGCGGTTGTCATTTCACGACCCGACAAGCGCCCCCACAACTTCCCGCAGGAGTTTCGGCAGATTGCGGACAAGGCCGCCACGGCAACGCCGCCCATGCTGTGCTTTGATCGAGNNCCCCGCCGATCATGGCGGTGGTCTGTGCCGCCTGTGCCGAGAAAAGCAATGATGAAATCCTTGGCGTGGTGCGCCGCGAGTTTGCGCCGACCTTCGATAAGGCTTCCATCGTTAATGCCGCTGCCAGCGGTGTCCATTTCGAGGCAGTGACCCGCCGTATAGTGCACGGCATTGGAATGGCGTTCCCGCTCGACGAGCCGGACATCCCCGATGTCGCACTGCTTTTTGGCGAACTGTTGGAGCAACAAAAACTGACACGCTTCGATGCTTATTTTCGCGGCGCGAGCAACTGTTTTGAGATCGTCAATCAACTCTATCTGGATTTTAAAACGCTTGGACTCGAAAATGCGTTCACGTACAAAATGGGCTTTAGCTCGCGCATGAAAAGCGACGGCGAACCGATTGGCTTGCATGGCTGGATCGAAGCGGACGGATGGGCCATTGATTGCTCCGGTGGAGCGCATGGCAACCCGATCTTGTTTCAGCGCGTGGCCGACTATTACGCGGCGCGCGAGATGAAAGACGTTCAAGACAGAGAGATCGGCGAGGACATAGCAGCATGAGCAAGCAAACAAGTGAACAGCAGGATCGCGAGCTTGCTGAGCTATTGAACTGGATTGGTTTCCCGGACGGCCCGCCGCCGACCGTGACGCTAAAGCAGTTGCAGACGGCAACAATGGAAAGCAGCCGTTTCGACTCGGCGCGCGAGTGGCTTCGTAGTAGGCAGGGCTTTGGAACCGGAGATTTGGCAGGCGCATGGATCGTCAAGGCTACAGCCGCCAACGCAATCCGAGAACATGGTCACTTGGGATATTTTACCGGCGCGATCCACTGTCATGAACCGCGCCGACGCATTGAGGCTCTTGCCGGGCGACCATCTCACGGCGGGCAATCATCATTTCAGCGCGAAGTG
>PKZC01000279.1 GCA_003132905.1 Bryobacterales bacterium
ATGTGATGCAGCACGCCATGTGAATACACCATGTCAAACTGAGCGTCAGCAAATGGTAACCGCACGGCCGAACCTTGCACGATGTGCTTGTAGGAAAGATTATGGATTTTCATACGTTGCCGCACTCGCTCAACCGACTCCCAGGTCAAATAGATGCCGGACCACAACGCGCCACGCCGAATAAGCTGCTCGGAGTCAGCGCCTTGCCCGAGCCCTACCTCAAGTACGTTCTTGTCGCGCCAGTCAAATAAGTCGAGCGCATAGAGAATATGCTTCTGCTGTGAATACAGCCACCGGTCAAAACTATCAAAAAAGGTAGAATAATCTCCTCGAAAATCCACCTTCAAACTTCCAACCACATTCTCAGCAACTGGGATAGCCTCCCAGCGAGATCTGATCTTGCCCTCGTCCACCATCGAACTTACGCCTCTATTACTGCTTAAATTTACTCGCTACATTAGAATATGGCAATCAAAGGCTCCGGTGCGAATCAATGTCACACACCATTGCTGGGTTTGTAGATCTAAGTCGTCCCCTGTCTTCAGCACTTTTTTACTTCGGAATTTCGATTCAGAGTTAATCTCAGTTGGGTGAACTTTAGGCTAGCACTAATTGTAAAACTCTTCTGCCACTCACTATAAATGCCGGCATTTCGTTTTGAGAAGGCGCGCGAAATTGTTACAGATCTCACGGGATGAACTAGCTAAGAGAAGGGACACACGCGCATCGCCCGTACGTCGTCCGCGCGTTTTAATCTCTCAGCAAGGCTGTATTCCAATTTACCGGAAGTCGTTCTTTGAGCGGCTTAATAAATCATCGAACATAGAATTTGTCGTCGTTCATGGACACGCTCCGACAGGGTCCGATATCATCGAGGCCTCGCCACCCTATGACTTTCCGAACATCAAGGTCGAAAATCGCGAGTTTTGCATCTTCGGACGCGCGTTCATTTGGCAGCCAGTTGTCGCGCAGGTTATCGCAGGGGCTTTCGATGGGGCCGTCATCGGAGAGGAAATAAAGTATTTTTCGAACATCGTCATCGCGCTAGCTATGCGCCTACGCCAGCGTCCGACTTTGTTGTGGGGTTTCGGTTATCATCAATACGACCGTGCTGCGTCGACCTGGCACCAAAGGGCAATCTCGAGTGCAGTAACCTGGTTCAAGCGTGTACTCTATCGTAGGGTATCGGGCTATCTCGTCTATACCGAGAGTGGCGAGAAAGCATTACGCAGTCTCGGTATGTCGGCCGACAAAATCTCCGTGCTTCGGAATACAGTTGACACAGAGCGCGAAGCCAAGTTCCGCGATGCCGTAGCCCAGGAGCCGATTGAGCAAATCCTGACGCAGCTCTGCNNGGCGTTGCGCGGAACGTGCCCGTAAGGTTGACGTGATCATCTTCGGAAAGGGTGCAGAAGAAAGCCGACTGCGGAAAATGGCCGCAGATCTCAATAATGTCAGCTTTCATCGCCACGACGACTATCAACTGGCCCGCGCGCTTCGAGTCAGCTCAGCCGTGGTGATACCAGGTTACGTAGGGCTGGCGGTAACTCACGCATTCGCCCACGGTGTTCCGGTCCTCACTCGGCTGGGTCAAATGCACAGCCCCGAAGTCGAATACGTCGAGGACGGTGTCAACGGGTTGATGTTGCCGGACGAAGTGGAAGCATTCTTCTCGGCGCTTGATACGTTTGTTGACGACCTCGAATTGCAGAAGCGCCTGTCAGCCGCCGCAATCGAGACGGCAAAGATGTTAGAGATAAGCTATATGGTCAACACCTTTCGCGAGTTTGTTCAATCGAGCCTCATCCGCTCCCCGTGATGACCGGTGCGTGCATGCTTCCAGCCTTCTTTTCGCGCCGCGCGCTGAACAAACAATTGCCCGTGAACTATTCGAGCACTTGCAATGTCGGAGGGCCGCCAACCTCACAGCCACGCCGCGTGGGATCGTAATCTCCGTCAAGTTGACCGATGCCGGATAAGCCCGCCCTGCACAGATGAGATTTCGAAGCGGCCAACATGATATATGTAGCGTGCAGTGCCACAGACCGTTACAAACAGCACTATCTGCCACATTACAACGCCCGTTCGAAAATAGGATGATTCTGTGAGATTATAAATGATTGATCCGACGAACACATAGAGCGCGTACAACGATATGGTTGATAGCCTACGGTTTCCGCTTAATCGGATCGAACGGAACAAACGCAAACATACCCAAAAAAGCCAAACCAGCGTCGTCGCTAAACCAACGATTCCGAGTTGCGCTAAAATGTCTAAATAGCCGTTATGGCCTTCGTTCACGAGATATGCAGCGTAACGTTGTAGATAAGCCTGAACTTGGGGACCTGTCTGCCATATCGCCCCATATCCGGAGCCGAAATACGGACTCATGGAAAACCGATCCAATAAATAAGCCCATATTCTAGACCGACCAGTAAGGGTCGGATCCGAAAACATGAAATCGAGGATGCGAGAAATTCCCATATCAAAAATCACAATGCTCAGCAAAAGTATAAACGTAGTCAGGAAGACCACAGCAAAGATCCAGCTATTTCTGGATAATACGATCTGTCTAACCGCGAGCGTAATCGCAAAGCTCGATAGAACGCATATCATCGCCGTCTTGTCTTTTGTAAGAACGATCATTACGAAGCTGCCGATTAACGCCGCTAGCGATAAAGGGCGTGAGGCGGAGATTGATTGGTCAATCGCTCCCAAAGCAAAAAGTGGTATAGAGCTGGTTCCGGAAATC
>PKZC01000080.1 GCA_003132905.1 Bryobacterales bacterium
ATTGGATTGAAAACACGACTAGCGGTTCGCGCCTTGGCTGAGAAGGCGACACTGTGACCATCAAGTCAATAAAATGGAATGGCGAGCAGGTGAGTAAGCCCGGCATCTACTCGAACATGCCGATGGAAGCTTATCACGCGTACAATATCTGCGACGGCCCGAGCATTTCATCGAGTGGATTGCGCAAAATATTCAACGAGAGCCCGGCGCATTTCTATTGCCAATGGCGCGGCAATCCGAAGGCCATCGAGCCAGAAGATGCTTCCCATTTCAGAGTCGGACGGGCCGTCCATCACCTGATGCTCGGGGAGCAATTTTTCTCCAAACTGTTCGCCATTCAGCCGACCGAATGGCCAGACGACGATGGCGTGCTTAAACCGTGGCACAATAATCGAAACGTCTGCCGCCAATGGAACGCCGCGCGCACCAAGGAAGGCCGCGCGGTACTCACCAAGGCCGATGTGATTTCGATCCGCAATATGGTGATCTCGCTCGAACACAATCCGCTGGTGCAGGCCGGCGCGCTCAATGGGCTGATCGAGCGGTCATTTTTTTGGAAATCTACAGAAACAGGAATCTGGTTGAAATCGCGGCCGGATTCAATACCGGGCGACAGTGGAGACTTTGTTGATCTAAAGACGTGTCAAAGCGTCATGTGGAATGATCTGCTGCGCACAGTCACTGACCGTGGCTATGTACAGCAAGGAGCATTGGTTCGGCAGGCTGCTCGCACATTGCTTAAAATCGCCAACCCAACCTTCACGCTTGTTTTTGTCGAAAAAAAAATTCCCTATTGCAATAGGATTGTGACACTAAAAGATAGCGACCTCGAACGAGGCGAGAAACAAAACAAAGTAGCATTAGAAATATTTGCGAAATGTTTGAAAGACGATCATTGGCCTGGACCAGGAGGTGATCGAGAAGATGCCGAGTATTTTGAATTAAGCGAACGGGCGCAGAAAGATATCGATGAAAAAATCGAGATTATGAGGGTTCGATAATGCGCCGAGTAGAGTTAACAGGAAGAACATTCGGTCGACTAACTGTCATAAATTATGACGGGCCTAGAAAAGGTCGAACCTACTGGAATTGCCTCTGCAATTGCGGTGAGAAAATAACCCTCTCATCAAATAGACTTCTCCATAAAACAGGACCAACAAGATCCTGTGGATGCTTCCGTGTTGAAAAAGGAGTCGAGAGGGGGCGCGCCAATCTTAAGCACGGGGAAGGTGGCAAGACAGTTGAATATGAGGCTTGGGCTCAGATGCGGTCTCGCTGCTCAAATCCAAATCACAGTGCTTGGAGATTGTACGGTGGTTCAGGCATTAAAGTATGCGACCGATGGTTAGAGTCTTTCGATAATTTTCTAGCTGATATGGGCAGAAAACCATCGCTTAACCTCTCACTTGATCGCTATCCCGATCCATATGGAAACTATGAACCGACGAATTGCCGATGGGCCACCGCCATGCAGCAGCGTCATAACCGCCGAGTAAAACAATGACTGACACAACCACCATCGAACACGAAACGCACGTCGACCAGCCTGTGCATGAGCAGACCGTCGAGACGGTGACCGCCACCGTCGAGCCCGAACCACCTGCCACGCCGCTATCCCGTCGCGCCGAGCTAGTGCCAGTCGGACCATCAGGCGCCGCGCCGGCGAACCTGCAGCAGCAGATCGACTTTGCTCAGTTCATGGCCAAAGCCCGCAACGCACTCCCCGATCATCTCCGCGGCAATGTTGGCGATTGTCTAGCGGTGCTCGACATTTCAAGCCGCGCTGGCCTTTCGCCCTACATGGTGGCAAATAAAACCTACGTCCAAAACAATCGCCTCTGTTTCGAGAGCCAGTTATTTCACGCCCTGCTGGTGCAATCGGGAAAACTCAAAGGTGATCTATTGGTCACCTATCAAGGCGAAGGGGATGAGCGCACCTGCACCGTCAAAGGCACGATGCGCAGCGATGGCATCGAACGGACTCACACCTCACAGCCCCTCAAGGACGCGCGGCCGGTCAAGAACGATCGAGGACAGATCAAGGGTTCTCCGCTTTGGTCGGATAAGCCGGACGTCCAGCTTTTCTACGACACCAGCCGCGATTGGATCCGCATGTTTGCTCCCACCGCGACCCTTGGCATTTACGCCCCCGAGGAATTCGTCGAGCATCCGATCGGGCCCGAGGGTGCCATTACCGTCAGCGACGTTGACCCCAGCCTCCACGAGCGTCTCAAAGGAACCGACAGGACCGAAGGCCATAAGCCGGGCCAGGCGATTGCCGAGCTCGCCAATGTGGCTGCCGGCGGAACCATCGAGATCAAGGCCAATAAGTCCAAGCCAGGGAAGGCAGCCAAGGCCGCCAAGGAGCCGAACCCGCCAAAGCAGGGCAGACGGGCAGCCAAGCGCGCGCAACGCACCCAGCAGGCTCCCAAGGCCAGTGCCCCGACTCGTGCCAAGCAGGACCAAAAGGCGCCGGAACCGGAAAAATCTCCCATCCAGCGCAAGGCCGAACTCGAACAGGCCGCGGCGCCAAACGGACAGCCAAAGACCGGCGTCGAATATTGGGGATTCGCCCGTGATTGGATTCTAGCCGCCGACAATGCCGACAATATCGAGGCACGATGGGACGGCGAGCGAGACATGCGCGATGACCTTGGCGTGTCACTCAAAGCACGCCGCGATCTTGAAAAACTGCTCGCAACGCGCCTGACCGAGCTCAGAGGCGAATAATGTCGCCGCGTGAGCGCATCGAGAACCGCCTACGCAGGATCGAGCGCGATATCGTGGTCGAAAAACAAGTCCGCCAGCAGATCGCAGACCGCAGAGAATCCACCACTGATGTCGACCAGCGTATTGATTCGTTGAAAATAACTGCCTCGGCCCTCCGCGAGAGTTTGGAGAAATGCCGGTGAGCCGTCTGCCGCGCCCAAACGTCCCTACCGCCATCGAACTTGCCGTCGTTCTCCGCCAGCTCGGCGGATTCGACGTCGCGGCGATGGTAGCGGCGGCGAAGAAGGAGCGACGGCTCGGAGCGCAGCGCGACAGCAGCCTGTTCGTTCTCGCGTGCGATCTCGGTGTATTGGTCGATACCTTGGAACTTCACCACCGCCCGTCGCTCGTCAATCGCGATAAAATCTTTTCATGTGGAATCCAGGTCGGCTATGACCCGCCGGCAAACTCAGCCGATCATCTCATCTATCTGGCCGCCGACGACCACGACATCGAGACGCGCGTGCGAGGCCTCCACGGCCAGCACAGTGACCTCGGGATAGCGCGGAAGAACAAGCGGATCGCCCGCAACCGTGATCCGAAGCGGCGACGCGTCAAGATCAAGTCGAAGGGATTCCAGAAGGGACCGAAGCGGAAGATCCAGAGCCGAGGGTTCCGGTAAGCGG
>PKZC01000389.1 GCA_003132905.1 Bryobacterales bacterium
GCTGACCGCCATGGCCATCGTCCGCGAAAAAGAGATCGGAACCATGGAGCAGTTGATGGTGACACCCATCCGTCCCATCGAGCTGATGCTCGGAAAAACATTGCCATTCGCGCTGGTCGGCCTGGTGGACACATTCTTGGTGATCATGGTCGCGCTGTTCTTCTTCCATGTGCCGTTCCGCGGAAGCCCGCTGCTGTTATTCGCTTGCGCCATTCTGTTTTTGATGACCACCCTGGGCGCGGGCATGTTCATCTCCACCATTTCGCGCACCCAGCAGCAGGCCATGATGACAACATTCTTGTTTTTCCAACCGTTCTTCCTGCTGAGCGGCTTTGCCTTTCCGATCCGTAACATGCCGCAATCCATCCAATACCTGACGTTGCTCGATCCGCTGCGCTACTTCATCGAAATCGTGCGCGGCCTGTTCCTGAAAGGCACCGGCGTGTCGGTGCTGTGGCCGCAAATGTTAGCGCTAGCGGTTTTTGGCGTGGTGATCTTGTCGTTGAGCGCAATGCGTTTCCGGAAGCGCTTAGACTAAGCTGGGATCAGGCTATGAAAGCGAAGAACGTTCGGACCAGTATCGTTCTGCCGCGTGATCTGCACCGCAGGTTGCGCGAGGAAGCCGCGCGCAGAGGTTGCTCGATGCGGCACCTGATCGTGAGCGCGATTGAGCAGGCTATCCCACCAAGGCCCCCGAAAAGAGGACGATTGAATCTGGAACATGGCCTGATCCGCCGTACCGGGAAGCCGTTTTCTCTAACCAACGAGGAAATCTATGAGCTTGGTTTCCCCTGATCGACACTTTGACTTATTTAAGTCGCCCCGGTCAGAATAGAAGGTAGATGAAGCCCAACAGCGTTCGGACCAGCATCGACATTCCGCGTAACCTACACCGCAAGCTCCGTGAAGAAGCCGCGAAAAGAGGCTGTTCGGCACGCTCGTTGATCCTCGCGGCCATCGAGCAATCCGTCGCTGCTCCCGCACCGCGGAAAGGCCGGTTGAAGCTCGACCGTCCGCTGCTAGACGACGGCACGAGGAAAATGAGTTCCATCACTAGCGAAGAGATCTATGAGCTTGGCTTTCCCTGATGTGAACGTTTGGGTGGTGCTCGCCATCAAACACGTCCACCAGAAGCTCGCATTAGATTGGTGGCAGCGGGAACTGGGAGCAATCGGTTTTTGCCGGTTTACCCAGATGGGCCTCCTTCGATTGCTTACGACATCGGCAGTTATGGATGGTAAACCACTCACGATGAAGCAGGCCTGGAGTGCCTATGATGTTTTCGCAGGCGACGAGCGGGTGGAATTCATCTCGGAACCGCAGGCTGTAGAAAAAGCTTTTCGGGGACTCTCATCGAGTGCTCACGCCTCACCCAAACTCTGGGCTGACGCCTATCTCACTGCCTTTGCCGGCGAGTTCGGTGCCAGACTCGTGACGTTCGACCGGTCGCTCGCGCGTCGCAGCAGCAATTCCCTGTTACTTCAATAATCTCCCCAGCCTCCCGTCATTCGTTGTAGCCTATGAATTGGCGCTCCGCCAGCGCCACACCAGGAGATCGAAGATGATTCAACTCAAAGTGAATGGGGCCGGCCGCCAGTTCGACGGCGATCCCGAAATGCCGTTGTTGTGGTACCTGCGCGATATCCTCGACATGACCGGCACGAAATATGGTTGCGGCATGGGACTCTGCGGCGCTTGTACCGTTCATCTCGACGGCGCGGCCGCCCGAAGTTGCTCCACGTCGATGAAGGATGCGGCCGGTAAGAGCGTCACCACCATCGAAGGATTGGCCGCACATGGCGATCATCCGGTGCAGCAAGCCTGGAAGAGCAACAACGTTCCGCAGTGCGGATATTGCCAGAGCGGGCAGATCATGCAAGCTGCTGCGTTGCTCAAGGAAAAGCCCAAGCCGACGGATCGCGATATCGATGAAGCCATGCAAGGCAACATTTGCCGTTGCGGCACGTATCAACGGATCCGGCAAGCAGTGAAGATGGCGGCTGGGGTGAAAGCATGAATACCGAAGGCATGAAGACCGAAGGAATGAACGGCCAAACGATAACGGTAGTCAGCCGGCGCGGTTTCCTGGGCGGCGTTTTCACCGCGGGCGCGCTGATTCTGGGCTCGCGTTTTTTGCCCGAAAGTGCGGAGGCTGCGACGGATGGCGATGCCAGCTGGCAGCCCAGCGTGTATCTCGGCCTGGAGCCGGATGGCCGCGTGATCATCATCGCGCACCGCTCGGAAATGGGAACCGGCATTCGAACGTCGCTGCCCATGGTGGTGGCCGACGAATTGGAAGCCGATTGGAAGCGCGTCGTCATTCAACAAGCCATCGGCGACAAGAAATACGGCGATCAGAATACCGATGGATCGAATTCCATTCGCAGCTTCTATAATCCGATGCGAATTGCGGGCGCAACCGCGCGCGCGATGCTGGAAAGCGCGGCGGCCTCGAAATGGGGCGTTCCGGTTTCCGAGTGCCATGCCAAGAATCATGAAATCGTGCACAGCGGGTCTAATCGCAAGCTGGGTTTCGGCGAGTTAGTGGCTCTGGCGGCGAAGCAGCCGGTTCCCAAAACGGAAGACCTGAAGTTCAAATCGCCCGACGAATATCGCTACATCGGCAAAGACGTTCCCATTGCGGATCTCGATGCGATTATCGAAGGCCGCGCCACGTTCGGCATGGATGCTCGCATGCCCGGCATGGTGTACGCGTCGATTGAGCGGTCGCCCGTGATCGGCGGAACGCTCAAAAGCGTTGATGACGCAGAGGCCCGCAAGGTCCGCGGCGTTGCGCAGACCGTTACCATCGCGCCATTCACGTCGCCTTGGGGATTTCAACCGCTGGGCGGAGTAGCCGTGATCGCCGACAATACTTGGGCGGCGATGCAGGGCCGCCGGAAGCTCAAAGTAGATTGGGACCTGGGCGCGAACGCGGATTATGATTCCGTCGCCTACAAGAAAACTTTGCAAGACACCGCGCGTCAAACTTGCAAACCGGCGCGGAACGATGGCGACGTGGATGCAGCTTTTGCGAAAGCCGCGAAAACGATCGAAGCCGAATACTACGTGCCGCACCTGGCGCACGCATCCATGGAGCCGCCCGTCGCTCTGGCTGAATTTAAGAACGGCAAAGTGGTTTGTTGGGCGCCTACGCAGAATCCACAAGCGGTTCAGGATACTGTCGCCAAGGCCGTCGGCATTAAGCCGGAAGACGTAACTTGTAATGTCACGCTGCTGGGCGGCGGCTTTGGACGCAAATCGAAGCCCGATTATGTAGCCGAAGCAGCGGTGCTTTCGAAGCAGCTTGGCAAGCCCGTGAAGGTGGTCTGGAGCCGCGAAGACGACATCCATTTCGATTATTATCACGCCGTCGCTGCCATGTACATGAAGGCGGCGGTGGATGAAAAGGGCCGTCCCACGGCATGGCTGCAACGCAGCGTGTTCCCGCCGATCGCGTCGATGAACGATGCTTCGGCTCGTTACGCCAGCTTCGAGCTGAGCCTGGGATGGACGGATGTGCCGTACGAAATCCCGAATTTCCGTGCCGAAGTTGGACCGGCCGAAGCAAAGGTACGTATCGGCTGGCTGCGATCGGTGGCCAACATTCCGCACGCGTTTGCCGTGCAATCTTTCACGGACGAACTGGCCGCGGCCTCTAGCCGAGATCGCGTGGAATACCTGCTAGATGTAGTGGGCAGCCCGCGCATTCTCGACATGCGTCCGCCCAATGCGCGAAAAGCGCCCGATCCTTACGCAATAGACACCGCGCGCTTCCGTCGCGTGATTGAGACCGTGGCTGAACAGTCGGGCTGGGCAAACCATAAGCCCGGTAACGGACGCGCGATGGGAATCGCCGTGCATCGCAGCTTCCTGACGTACGTCGCCACCGTGGTGCAGGTGGAAGTGGACAACGGAAAGCTTCGTATTCCGCGCGTGGACATTGCACTCGACACGGGTAAGGTGGTCAATCCAGACCGCGTTCGCGCGCAGTTTGAAGGCGCGTCGGTATTCGGCGCGACGGTTGCGATGATGGGCGAGATTACGGCTGCCAACGGCCGCATCCAACAATCGAACTTCAACAACTATCCAGTGGCGCGCATGAATGAAGCGCCAGTGGAAACGCATGTTCACATCGTGGCGAGCGACGCTCCTCCGGCCGGCGTGGGCGAGCCGGGCGTTCCGCCGATGTCCCCGGCTATTTGCAACGCGATTTTCGCGGCTACCGGAAAACGAATCCGCGAACTGCCGATCAAAAAGCAACTGGCATAGCGACGGGCAAACATAACGGCGCGCGTTCGACTAACATGGTTGTCGAACTAAGGAGGCAGATCCATGTGTTGGAAGCAGACCCTCGCCGTGATCGCTCTTGCCGCGGCTCCGTTGGCCGCTCAGAACGGATCGGCGCATCAGGCGCCTAAGCCGCCGAAATCGCTGCGGCTTTACATATTCGATTGCGGCGTGTTGAAACCGGCGGACGCAAAGTCGTACGGTTTCGACAAAGTGGCGGAATTGAAGATGTCCGTGCCGTGTTTTCTGGTGGCGCATCCCAAAGGGACGATGATGTGGGACGTGGGCGTGGTTCCCGACAGCGATTTCAAAGCGGACGGCGCTCCCGTGGAGCAAGGCATGATATCGGTAACGAAGCCTCTCAAGCCGCAGCTCGAAGCAATCGGTTATGAGCCCCAAGACATCAAGTACATCGCGTTCTCGCATTACCACATCGATCACACCGCCAACGCCAACATGTTCGCTGGGTCCACCTGGCTGGTTTCGCAACCTGAGCGCGACATCATGTTTTCCGACAAACCCGCGCCGGTACGAGTGGAAAAGAACTATATCGCGTTGAAAGACAGCAAGACCACCATTTTGCCTACCACGGGAGACTACGACGTTTTCGGCGATGGAACGGTGATCATTAAACAGACGCCGGGGCACACGCCGGGCCATCAGGTGCTGTTTCTGAAATTGCCGAAAACCGGCCCGGTGTTGATTGCTGGAGATCTGTATCATTACAACGAAGAGCGCAATACCGACCACGTTCCGAGCTTCGAATACAACAAAGAGCAATCGCTTGCGAGCCGCGCCAAGATTGAGGAATTCCTCAAGACTTCGGGCGCGCAGTTGTGGATCGAGCACGATTTCGCCGCCAACGCCAAGCTGAAAAAATCGCCCGCATATTACGAATAGGCCGGATTCGCACGATGCCAAAACTCCAGCTCACGCTGGCTTGCTGGAATTATGATCGAACGCGCGCGCTGCTGGAAGGCCGCGTCACCGTGGATGGCGTGGATCTGAACTATCTCAATCTGCCGGTGGAAGAGACGTTCTTCCGCATGCTGCGGCATCAAGAATTCGACGTGGCGGAGATGTCGCTGTCTTCCTATACGCTGTCGCTGTTTCGCGAAAATCCGCCGTTCATCGCGATCCCGGTTTTTCCTTCGCGCATGTTCCGGCATGCCTGCATCTATATCAATGCCCGAAGCGGAATTCGAGAGCCGAAGGATTTGATCGGCAAGCGCGTGGGTAGTCCGGAATATCAGATGACCGCGCCGGTGTGGATTCGGGGCATCCTGAGTGACGAGTATGGCGTACCTGTCACGAGTCCCGCTTATTTCACTGGGGGCGAGGAGCAGCCCGGCCGTCCGGAAAAGATTGCTTTGTCATTGCCACCCGAGTTTCGCGTGCAAGCGATTCCGCCGGCCAAAACGCTTTCGCAGATGATCGAGACGGGCGAAATCGATGCGCTCTACACCGCGCGCTCTCCGTCGACATTCCATCGCGGCTCCGGTAACGTGCGCCGGCTCTTTGAAGATTACCAATCCGTCGAGCGCGAGTATTATCTGAAGACCAAAATCTTCCCAATTATGCACGTGGTCGTGATTCGCCGCGATGTTTATGAAAAGCATCGCTGGGTGGCACAGTCCTTGTGCAAGGCTTTCGCCCAGGCGCAGCGCGACACTTATGAAGATCTGCACGAAATGGGCGCGCTGAAAGCGATGCTGCCTTGGCTGGTGCAGCACGTGGAGGACACCGAAAAGCTGATGGGCCACGATTTTTGGGCTTATGGCTTGGAACCCAACGTCCACGTGCTACAGACCTTTCTGCGCTATTCGCACGAGCAGGGTCTGGCGAAGCGCCTGCTAGCACCGGCGGAGTTGTTCGCACCCGAATCGCTCGAGTCGTTTAAAATCTGATCGCATGGCAAGCTGGTGGGCGCTCACCCGTGGCGATCTGGACACGACTATCGCGCAGGTCGGGTTCAATCTCGCGCAGATGGTGATCCCGGTATTTCTGTTGATCCCGGTTGGAATCTCAGCCGGTTTTAGCGTCACTCATTTATTGCCCGGCTACGCTCTCGGTTTTCTGATCGGGTCGTTGGGCTTGGTTCTGCTCGCGGTCCGCATGGCACGCCGTGAAGGCCGTTCCAATGTAACAGCGCACGTGTACGGCAATAACGTACCAGCCATCATCGCCTACACGCTGTCCATCATGCTGCCGGTCTATCTGGAAACGCACGATGCCAACCGGGCATGGGAAATCGGCGCGGCGGCGGTGGCTTGGACGGGCATCATCAAGCTAGTAGCGGCGCCATTTGCCGGTCTCTTCCGCCGAGTTATCCCCACCCCAGCCGCGATGACGGTGTTCGGCGCGGCCATGTACAGCTATCTTGCGCTAGTGCTCTTGCAACGTGTCTTCGATCAGCCAGTGGTTGGCCTGATTGCGCTCGCCATTATCCTCACCAGTGTGTTGGCCGGCATTCCGATCACACGCTGGAGGATCCCGCCGTTCATCGCCGCATGGATCGTGCCGCTGGCTGTAGCGCTCGCCATCGGGTACGTGCATCCGGCGTGGTCAGGACTATCGTTCCAGCTTCCCTTTGCGGCCACGCCTGAACCGTTGCGCGCCATGACACTCGCGCTGCCTTATCTTTCCGTGATTGCTCCCATAGCGATTTATCAGGTGCTGCAAGATATCGCCTCAGTGGCTGGAGCCGCAGCGGCCGGCGACGATTATGACGCAAGGGCGGTGTTGGCCTGCGACGGCCTGGGAACGTTGGTGTGTGGCCTGGCGGGAAGTGTCATCACTCCGGTTGTTTACGCTATGCACCCGCCCTACAAAGCTGTAGGCGCACGCATCAGCTTCGCTTTCTGGACCCCGGTACTGTTTCTTGCGGTGGTGATGAGTGGTCTCACTATTTTCGTCGCGCAATTGTTTCCGTGGCCTATCCTGGCAGCCATCATCGCTTACGTGTCTATAGGGGTGGGCATGGCCACCTTGCGGCGAGTGGATCCGAAATATCTGGCTGCCGTTCTGCTGGGGTTCGTGCTCCCGGCCGGCGCAGTGGTTGCCACTGCGGTGAATTCGGCCCTGCCCGCGCTCAGAATCTCGGCCGCGAATCCCACCGTCGTAGCCGCACTCGACCGTTCCATTTACTGGTCATCGGTCTTAGGATTGGGCAACGGCTTTCTGTTCCTGGTGTTGGTGGTGGCGTCTGTGATCGCCGAATTGATCGATCGGCGCTTCCATCGCGCTGCCTTGTGGTGTCTGCTCGCCGCCGTATTCTCTTGGTTGGGATTGATGCATTCGGCGCTTCTGCGTTGGGGCGCGCAACCGGATTATGCGTTGGGATGGCTGGCGGCGGCCGCGATCGTCTACTCTGCTCGTTGGTGGAGAGGAGACACCGTCAATTCCTGAAACACCTCGTCGAGGTTGGTGAAGCCGCTCCGCGGAACGCCCGCCAGATTTGCCGCCAGCACTTTCGCTTGTTCCAACAATGGCGGAAAGCAATCGAAGGTCTGGCCGTTATGCTCCGTGCAGCCGCCGACGGAAAAAATGTACGGATCGGACGTCTCCATTTGATCGTTCACCACGATTCCCCGATTCACTTCCAAGCCAGCGCTTCGAGCCAGCAACGTATTCGGCTGAAGGTTCGTTGCGATCACTACCAGATCCGCCGCCACCTGTTCGCCACTCATGAAACGCACGGCTTCCACCCGCCCGCTGCCGAGCACGGTTTCAAGTTGCCTGTCGAAGGAGTCTCCCGATTCGATAATTGTGACCTCGCAACCGCGCTTTCGAAGGCCCCGCGCAGCTTCCGCCGCCAGCCATCCACCGATCACCACCGCACGCCGGCCCGGACCGGCCGCTTCCGCAAGCCTCCGGGTATCGTCGAGGGTCCCGAAAATGAAAATGCCGGTTTTGTCCAAGCCGCCGATGGGCGGGATCAGCGGGCTGGAACCCGTCGCCAGGATAAGTTTGTCATAACTGGTCCAATCGCCGTCGCTGCTGCGAACCGCGCGATTCAACCGGTCGATCTCTTCCACCCGGATTCCGAGACGGGTCCGGATACCGTGCTCTTGATACCATTCGATGTCGTTTAAAGTAATGCTGTCGATATCGAGCTCGCCGGCGAGCACGCTCGAGAGCAAGGTCCGGTCGTAGTTGGCGTGGGGCTCGTCGCCAAAAATGGTGATGTCGAAAACCTGACCGCTTCTGATCAGTTCTTCCACGCAGGCCACGCCGGACATACCGTTACCTGCGAAGACGAGATGTTCACACCGGGTTTCGATCATGCCTAAGGCCCTAGCTTTTTGAAAGCTGGTGAAGGTGCTCAGGCCGATGAGCACATCTATCGGAGGCAAACGGACTCCGTTGTTTTGACAAACTCCCGTCAGACCGCAGCCGTCAGGGAAGAAGTCACTCTAAGTATATTTGCGGACTCTATGGGCGTAAAGAAGAAATTTTCTATGACTCGCATTCAAAACGGCGCATGCGCCCGGGCGTCTTAAGAATATTCTGTTACTTTGAAACTTAGGACCACCGCATGGTCGTCTATACTGTCGGGCACTCCGTTCATCCGATCGAGGAATTCATCCGCATACTGCAGGCCTACGGGATCCGCCTGCTGGTGGATGTTCGGACCATTCCAAAGTCGCGGCGAAATCCGCAATTTAGCCGGGAAAACCTGCCCGGCAGCCTGCAGACCGCCGGTATCCAGTACCGCCATCTTCCTGGATTGGGCGGCCTTCGGCATCCGCGCAAAGATTCGCTGAACACGGGATGGCGCAATGCCTCGTTTCGAGGCTATGCCGATTACATGCAAACGCCCGAATTTGGCGAAAACCTGAATCAGCTGGCGGAACTGGCCGCGAGCGCCCCCACTGCCATCATGTGCGCCGAAGCGGTTCCTTGGCGTTGCCACCGGTCATTGATCGCCGACGCGCTGGTGGCGCGGGGAATTGCGGTGACAGAGATTCTCAGCGTCACAAAATCCCAACCGCACGCCCTCACTCCATTTGCGATTGTTGAGGGTGAGCAGGTAACGTATCCAGCCAAGGCGGATTCCAAAGCGACCTCGCTTGACTTGCCGCTTTTCAGCCAATTAGAATGAGTCCGCTACCCGAGTAGTGGCGCGCTGCTATTTCAGTTTTGCCGCAGTGCGCATCCTGGAGGTTCAAAGTGCGAAATCCTCTGCTCCAAGCAGGCCTTGTCATAGTGGCGGTCGCGTTGTCGCAATTTTCGATTCCCGTTGCCGCGCAGACTGCATCCGCAACCGCTAAGATTGCGAGCGCCCCCTCAAGTCCGATTCCCCGGATGGCCGATGGTAAGCCCGATCTGAGCGGCCTGTGGGATCATCCCTTCGTGATCGATATGAGCAAGGACGGTCGAAATGACGCCTGTGGCGCTGAGGTGAAGGGCTGCTCGCAGAAATCCGACGGACCGCTTCCGATGACCCCCTGGGCGGCCGACTGGAGCAAGAACTACGATGCCGGCCGCTACGATGCCACCGCGCACTGCAATCCCATGGGCTACACGCGATCGATGAATGCTCCCGTGGCGACCGAGATTGTACAAACACCGATGGAGATCGTGTTTCTGCACGAATCGATGTTCGCGTTCCACGTCGTCTATATGGATGGACGGCCTCATCCCACCTCGGACGAGGCCAAAGAGACCTTCTGGTATGGGCATTCGGTGGGCCATTGGGACGGCGACACGCTGGTGGTGGACACTGTCGGTCCATTCTTCGCTACGCCAAAAATGCTGCTGGATACGGCCGGTCATCCGGTGAGTGAAGACCTGCACATCGTGGAGCACTTTCATCGCATTGATGCGACCCATTTGGGTTACGAGATCACGGTGAGCGATCCCAAGATGTACACCAAGCCCTTCACCAACGTCCGGACCTGGGTGTTGATGCCGAAGAGCGAAGAAATTTTAGAGTACGTCTGCACCGAGAACAATAAGGAAGTGGAAGAGCACCACGTTAAGTAATGGGCTTTTGGCCCAACGTTCCATCCACCACTTCTACGAAGTTCCGCTCTTCGCGGAGGATCAACCGCTTGTTCTGCACCAGGGCGAAGTTCTCACGCGCCTCGGGATCTGACTTCAGGCGCATCCGGTATGCCTCATACGAGGCGAGACTGTCGAAAGCGATCAGACCCCACGCGACGTCGTTCGTGCCTTCATGGGGAAGAAAATATCCGATCAGATGGCCGCCGCAGCGCGGAATGATACGTCCCCAATTTTCGGCATACTTCTTGAATTCCTCACGCTGGAAGGGGTCTATCTGGTAGCGGATGACGCAGGTGATGTTCATGTTCGAAGTATGGCCTTCGCCGCGCACGGACACTTCGTTTAGCATCGAAGTATGAGTGCAGAACGTCATCCGGACGCAGCGGTCTCGAGAATTGCAGTGGCTATCGGCGAGCCTGCGCGAACTCACATGCTTTACTGCTTGTTGGATGGCCGTGCGCACACCAGTACCGAACTGGCGATCGTCGCCGGCGTGAGCCCGTCGACGGCGAGCGTACACCTGGATCGCCTGAAGACTGCGCGCTTGGTCAAAGTGTTCGCGCAAGGTAAACATCGCTACTACAGCCTGGATAGCTTGCAAGTGGCAAGAATCCTCGAAGGGCTGAGTGTTTTTGCCGCGGGTTCGCACGGACACTACGTGCCGAATACGCCGAACAGGCTGCGAGCGGCGCGGACTTGCTACGATCACATGGCCGGTACGCTGGCAGTGTCGCTGCACGATCGCTTCCACGAACTGGGATGGTTTTCATCCCGCTATGAACTGACCCAGCACGGAAGCAAGGCGCTTGAGTCCCTCGGGATTGACGTCGATGCAGTTCGATTGCAGCGCCGGCGTTTCGCATATGCCTGCCTGGATTGGAGTGAGCGGCGTCCCCATATCGGAGGAGCGCTCGGGGCAGCCTTGCTGCAGGCCGCTCTCAAAAGAAAATGGGTGACTCAGGATCTCGACAGCAGGGTGCTATCGATCACAGATTTTGGCCGGCGGGAATTGCAGGCGCGCTTCGGATTGCTTGCGCCTTCAACACCCAATACATCGACAGCATCACGACGGCCGATACGAACGCGGGAACTGCGGCCACATAAAAGAGCTTCTCCGAAGGCAAGTGCTGGCTCATCAATACGCCGCCAACCACAGGACCAATGATGGCCCCGATGCGTCCGATGCCTAACCCGGCGCCGATGCCAGTGGCTCGCAAATCGGTAGGATAAAACGTCGCGGACAACGCGTTCACTGCGGTTTGTCCCCCCACCACGCCGAATCCGGCCAGGAACACCACCGTGAACAGCATCGTGAGCGAAAGGCCGGGCCGTCCGATCATTGCGATGTTGATGCAGCCGAGCGCGAAGCACGTGGTGAGCACTCGAACGAAGCCCCAGCGCTGCACGAACAAGCCCAGAGTGAACCCGCCGATCATGCCCGCCAGTTGCTCCATCGTCCCCACGAGTACCGAGGTACGAATCCCGTAGCCGGCCTGATTGGCCACCGTGGGAAGCCAGCTCGCCAGGAAGTAGAGGTTCAGCAGATTCATGAAATTGATGATCCACAGCATGATGGTTCCAGTGCCGCGGCCTTCATGGAAGAGATGGATCCAGGGGACGCCTTTTCGCTTTTTCTCTTCAACGAAATATTGCGTGGCATCCGCGGACGCGCTCGGATCGATGCGCCTCAGCCAACGCGAGGCTTGTTCCAGGCGCTTGCGATGCAGCACCAGGAACTGCAGCGACTCAGGCAGCGCGAAAATCATAATGGCGCCGATCACCAGCGGGGCTGCCGCGCCGAAATAAAATACCGAGCGCCATCCGAAGCGGGGAATCAACCAGGCCGCGATGAAACCGCCAAAAGCCGCACCGGCCGTAAATCCGTTGCCGACGATCATCATGATGGTCACACGCAGCTTGCTCGGGCTATATTCGCCGACCAACGCCACTGCGTTCGGCATGATACCGCCCAACGCCATTCCGGCGACGAAGCGGATCACGAGCATTTGTTGAACGTTTTCCGATTGGGCCGTCAGAAACGTCAACACGGAAAAGCACAGCGTGACGCCGATAAGTATGGGGCGGCGGCCAATCTTGTCCGCCAGCATGCTGAAGAGCAGCGAACCCACTAAAATGCCGAATAGCCCGGCACCGAACACAGGCCCGAACTGTGCGTTCGGGACGTGCCACTCTTTCAGGATCGCTGGCGCGACGTAACCCATGGCTTGCACGTCGAACCCATCCATGATCAGGCACAGGCCGCAAAGGATACACAGGCCCAATTGAAAGCCGCCGAAGCTACTGTTGCCGACGACTTCCGAGATGTTGGTCCGTGCTTCGATCTTCATCGCGAGATCCAGTATATCGGTTCGAGCATGCGGTTCACTTTTCCGTTGCGACGTATACCCCGTTCCACTCCGCCGGCGGCGGCGCGCCCAGCAATTCGCGGCACCATTTCAGGAGTACGGCTGATGCTTGGTCCTCCGGGCGCAAGTGCAACGCGGCTTTGTAGTGTTCCGCCGCGCCGCGAAAATCGCGCGCTATATAGGCCGCCAATCCATCCGCAAACAGGCGCGCTAGTTCGCGAGCAACTGCATCGTCTTCAGAGGCGAGACACAACGGCTCCCACACTTCCACACATTGGCTCTTGCCTTTCACCTGCACCACACCCACGGGACGCGCGACGATGGATTCGCGGGCGGTCTGATACGCAAGATTGCTGATCAGGATTTGAGTGCCAAACAGCTTGTTCAAACCTTCCAGGCGCGAGGCCAGGTTCACGGTGTCTCCCATCACCGTATAATTAAACCGGTCGTGTGAGCCGACATTACCGACCAGCACATTTCCCGTGGCGATGCCGATACGAGCGCGAATGTTCCCCAGCCCAGCGGCATCGGAAGCGGAGCGCAGTTCGGCCAGCCTGCGTTGCGATCGCAACGCTGTCTCGCAAGCCTTTGACGCATGATCGCTGGTCGGGACGGGCGCGCCCCAAAACGCCATGATGGCGTCGCCAATGAACTTGTCCACCGTGCCGCCCAGCGCAGCTACCACCTGCGTCATCTCGTCGAAATAGCGACTCAGCAACTGCACCAATTGATCGGGCGGCATGTTTTCGGCGATCGACGTCATGCCCGCGATATCGGAAAAGTACACCGTCATCTCGCGCGTCTGCCCTTGCAGCGTGGCTTCCTGGCCGGATTCGAGCATGGTGCGTACCAGGTCGCGAGGGACGTAGTAGGAAAAGGACCGCAAGCTGCCCTTCATGTGGAGCAGCGATGCATCCATGGTGGCCACCTCTTTGAAGATGGTCTTCATGGGCGGCCGAACACTCAGTTGGAAATTGCCCACCTCTTCCATTTCCGAAGCAAGTCGCGTTAGAGGCACGGAAATGCGCCGTGCCAGCAGCATGGTGAAGAACAGGCCGATGCACAATGCAACGAGCGCGACAACGAGCGCCGTCTCCCGATTTCGCGCCAGCACGCCCATGAAGTCCGATTCAGGAGCGTAGGCGCCAAGGAACCAGGTGGGACCGCCCGCTACTTTCAAGCGACGATATCCGGCAATGTAACGCTGCTTCGCTTCGACAACCGGAAATTGTTCCTCCGCCAACCCTTCCTTGCGAGTGAGAAAGGCCTGGAATACGGGATCGGCAACGTCCGCCTCTGTTAGCAACTTGCCGGCCGTCCCTTGGCCTGCATTCTCGATCAGCCGCAAGCCGGGAAAGGCGATAACGTGACGGTCCTGATCGAACATGAACACCTTGCCGTGTTTTCCGAAGTGCAGTTTACCGACGAAATCGGAGAGGAAGTTGAGATTGAAATCGACTGTTAAGACGCCCAGCAAGCTCCCATCCTTGGCATAGCGAGGGTTGGCGCAGGTAATGCCGGGGAGCCCTTCGTCGTAAAAAATCACGGGACCAATCCATACCAGCTTCCCGACCTGCCGGGCGGCGCGGTAGAATTCTTCATCGCGCGGATCGTAGTCGTTGGGCGTCTGCTCATAGTGCTTTTCCCACACGCCGGTGTTCGGCGCGTTTTGTCCAACACTGGTTTGGCTGACTTGTAGGGAACCGTCGGGAGCACGATAAGCGCCCGTGAAATTGCCCATGGCATCGCTGTAACTGGCCCACGCGAATGTCGGATTGGCACGCAGCACCTCAGTAAAGTGACGCGCGAGCAAATCCGAATCTTGGCGTAGGACTCCGTTGCCCATGAGCTTCTCAGAAAGCTGCGCGGCGGTAACCGCGTCCTGCAAGCGGTCTTGGACGCGGGTATCCAGACCGGTAAGAAGCTCGCGGACTTGTTGGTCGCTGAGTTCGACAATCGCCGCGCGTGTATTAGCGAG
Source organism: Bryobacterales bacterium (assembly GCA_003132905.1). The sequence goes on from PKZC01000389.1 coordinate 14,644, forward strand.
ACTGGCCCAGGCCACCAGAGCAATGGCGCCGGCAACCAGCAAGCTGACGGTAAACCCAAGGCCCACGCGGTATTGAACCCGTCGGGGTTGCCTTTCAACGGCGATCGCCATGTGGTTAGGATACGGCAGGCTCCGGTTCTGGTAAACCTAAGTTTGGTAAACATGGAGCATGGCTACTCGAACGCGGAAGGTTGCGAAACCGGCGAGGAAGGCGGCAGCCAAGAAACTGGCCGCCAAGAAACCGGCCGCCAAGAAGAAGACTCGCGTGCCAGCAGTCTTTCAGGTGGACCTTTCGGCATTTCCAGCGGAGTCCGTTATCTCGAGCGAGCGGTGGTTGTGCGTGGCCTGCGTTTGGCAGATCTTCACCAAGGCCATGAGCCTGACGCCCAAGACCGCAGTGGCTGAAATCAAGCGCTATACGCCATCCTTCGAGGAACTGACTTCCGCCGAGCCAGTGCGTCCCTTTTTCGCGGCGCAAGATCAAGACAAAGCGCCGTGTCCATATTGTGGATCGCCAGCCAAATGGCATGCCCGCATCGCGACCCATCGCATCGAAAGCGGTAAAGCCACCGATACGCTGCGGCGCAACCTGGTGAAGTCGCTGCCGAAGTCGGACGATCAGTTCGTTGTCTTAGAGCAGAAAGCCACGCAGCAGCACGCTTTCTTCGAATGGCTGGAAAAGATCGGAGCGAACCTGGACCTGGAAGATCCTGCCTGGCTGCGTGACGTGTCTCTGCATTACCTGGGCCGGAAGGAGCCGAAGGTGAACTGGAATGCGGAATTCGCGGGAGTTCACTCCATCCGTCGTTCGCGCCGGCTAGGGCCTGAGGAGGAGAGCGCGCCAACTTGGCAAGTGGAACGCGGACGTCTGTTTTTGGCGCCCATGCTGTTCGACGAATTGCTGCTGGTGCAATATCTGGTGAGCCGTTCGCGACTCGTCGGTGGCTTGACGCTGGAGCGCCGCTACACGCTGCCCGAGTTGTGGCATCGATTGCGCCACTCCGGTTATTTGCGCTCCATCGGTGTGCAGGCCAACAATCCCAGCGATGCATTGGAACAAACGCTAGCGCATTTAAGCGGTGGCGAGGCTTCGGCGCGCTATTACTACATCGTGGACCGTCGAGAGCATTTGCAGAAGGTGAAGGCGCTGCAGACGGAAAAGCCGCGTGCTCGCGCCGCTGGCCGCTAAGCCGGTGAAGATATCGAAGATGCCCGAAAGTTTGACGCCCCTGGCCGCCTGCGTTAGAATCTAACTGCGGGGTGGAGCAGTCTGGTNNAAAGGTCGGTGGTTCAAATCCATCCCCCGCAACCAACCAAATCAATAAGTTACAAGTTGCCAAGCGAAATCTCAAGACCATCCTAGACCACATTAACCTGCGGTTCTGGCTTTTCCGCTACAACCGCATCCCCCGTTTCTACCTGGAGGACCATTTGAACTACATTGCTGTGTGCCTGCCTCTTGCTGTCCGTCATCGCCCTGCCGTAAACGTTCATCGTTGTCTGAATGCTGGCGTGGCGCATTAGCTCTCTCTGCACTCCAATCGGTGCGTCTGTTTGATCGAGCCACGACCTAAAGCTGTGCCGGAACGTCTTCCATCCGACTTGGGACTTGATCGCCGCCGCCTTTGCCGCCCCACGAATATGCTTCTTCTGGATCTCTTCTTGGTGATAGGGCTTCCCAGTAGCGGGATTTGCGAACAACCAGCCCTCCTCCGTCGGGTAGCAACGAGAACGATACTCCATCAGCTCTTTCACTAGCTCGGGCGCGATCGGCACGGCATCGCGTGAGTACTCCGTTTTCACATCGTCCACCCGCCCGTGGACGACGCCACGTTGGACCAACAGCGTTGACTTCTGAAAGTCGAAATCTCTCCAGTGAAGCCCAACAATCTCACTGGCGCGAAGTCCCAAACAGCCTGCGATCAGGACCATGGTCCGATATGGTTCCCGAACGTGCAGCAGGAGCTTGTGAAACTCCTCGGCCGTCAGGACGGATGGCCTTTCCAGACGCTTGCTGAAGTCCGGTGACCTCTGAGGAATCCCGATGCGGTGGAACATCACAACACCGAACATCCGCATGTTCATGTCGTGGTGCGCGGCCTCAGAACCGATGGCGCCCGCTTGCGCATGAGCCGCGAGTACATCCAGCACGGGATTCGGAGTGCCGCCGAGCACCAATGCACTCGGCAGCTTGGGTATCGGACTGAGCTTGATGCGGCGGAGGCGGAACGGCGCGAAATCTCGGAGTCCAGATTCACATCACTCGACCGCAGGATCATGCGGGACGCCTCGAATCCCAACGCGGATTTCGGACCGCAGTACTTCGAGGTCGTTCGGAATCCTACGGAGCCTGGATTGAGCGAGACGGCGCGCCTTCGCACGCAACATGAGGCGTCAGGCCTCGCCGTCCTTCACCGCATGGGCCTGGCCGAATCGACCGGCGGAGTAAGCTGGCTGGTGCGGCGCGATTGCGAGCAGGCGCTTCGAGCGATGCAACGCAGCGCGGATCGGCAGAAGACGTTGGCGGAACACGGAGCATTGTTGTCAGATGACCGGCTTCCGATGACGACGCTCGATATTCGGGATCTCACATCCATCGAAGGCAGGATCTTGGTGCACGGTGAGGAGGACGCGTCGGGACGCAGCTATCTGATGCTGGAGGGTACGGATGGGCGCGTTTATCACATCTACCGCACGCCAGAGATGGAGGAACTGCGGAGTCAACGACGTCTGCAAACCAATTCGTTCATTCGGCTCCGCAAATTGTCCACGGTCCGTGGCCCGTTGGTGGAGATCCAGGATATGGGCGATTCGGAAGCCGTCTTGCGCAACAAGGCTCACCTTCGCGATACGGCCCGCGAAATGATTCGACAAGGTGCTTACCCTCCGGATGGCGGCTGGAATGGATGGCTCGGACGTTATCAGAAAGCGCTGGTTGACGCCGCATTCGCACTCGAACAGGAGAAGGCGAAAGAACGCGAACGACGCAGGAGTCGAGACCTTGGCCGTTAAAGGGCTCTGTGGCCGCCCTTGCCAAGCAGAACCAGCAGCCCTTTTCTTCCTAAAATAATGGAGGCAGATGCTCTACATCGAAGCGGCGCAAAGACTCAATATTTGGAGCGGCGCAGTTTTGTCACCGACAGCGAGGACTGCTGTCGAAGCTGAGGAGCGAGAGTAAGTGGCGCGCTGTTCGCTATCTCCTTGATCACAGCGGTTCTTCCCTTCCGTAGTTTCTGGCTCCTCACATCGTTGAACGCCGGCCTGCGTTCGCTGTCCGCGCTGGTGGACAGGATTCCTAGCCAAACGCCGAACAACTGCCGAGCAAAGACCGAACAGCGGAGGCCTCGCGCGACCCTCAGCTGTTGGGCTAAGGGATGGTGTCTTCTTTCAGGCTAGCCCGCGATCTCGCGAAAACTGTCGCTCCGGCGAAGGGTTCAATCCCTCGCGGTCTAAGACTACCGCTCGCGTGCTACTAAGCGTTTCGACGACGGCCTTGTGAGACGCCCCAATGTCATTCGGGGACGAAATAATTGGGACCGCGATCAAGACCGTAGTGCGGCAACATCGAGTCTCCGCCCTCTAGGTGTTTCCTGTTGACGAGATTCCTGGAGCACCGGGCGGCACTGCGCGATGAAAGAGTCCGCCAATTGTTCAGCTTCATCGGACGTCGGTGCGCAAACCATGACGTAGCCAATCCGGTCGGCGTTCTCTAGCGGTGGTCGAATCGGATCGCCAGGCTTCTTTAAGACCTCAACACAGCGCATGCGGGTGTCATGCCATCGCGGCAATTCAACATGATCGAGAATGCCCGGCCGATCCGCCACGATCCACCGTGAAACCGCCACCATCCTGGCGTCCTGCGGACGGAGGTCCGGCTTCTCACCCAAATGCAAAGCGATCAAATCAGCGTGCAGTGAACGATCCAGCGCGTAGCCGACTAGTCTCCCAATTTTGGCCCCGACCAATCTGGGGTTGATCTCGATCAGGCGTGGTCCTTCCGGCGTGAGCAGTAGTTCGGTGTGTGCGGCGCCCCAATCAAACCCAACGGCATCCAGTACAGAGAAGAGGTAACGTTCGATGGCTTCGAACTCAGGACGGTTGGGCGTAAAACAGCCACCGCGAATCGCAAACGACGGTGGCTCGAAGAACAGCTTCGAATGGATCCCTAGAAGTTGATGGCGGCAGTTCGCCGTCAAGGTGTCACACCCGATTACGCTGCCCGTCATAAAACGCTCGACCAACAGGCGATCGTTAGCTTGAAAACCCAAACCGTAGTCCGCATGACTCGGGAGTAAATCGTTGAGCGGGCTTAGCAGCGGATCAAGATCTTCGGGATAGCGTAAGACCACAATATTTTGCGAACCATACCCGTCGGCGGGTTTGATCAGCACTGGCAATCCCAGCCGCTCGACAGCCGCGCTGAGCGCGTCGTTCGACGTGGCCAGCTCGAAAGGCGGTTGTGCAAGTCGTCGCTCGACCAGTCTGAGGCGAACATTGAACTTGTCCCGCAGCAGCGTAGCGCTCGATGGATTCAGGTGCCGGAGCCCGAGCCGGTGGGCAAGCTGCGCGGCCGTAGGTACGTGGCTATCGATGAGGCACAGCACGGCGTCAATCGGGAACCGTGCGTGTACGGCAAGTACGCGCCGTTCCACTTCGGGGTAGTCAAAGGGAGCGACTTCGATGTGTTCACGAGCAAAGGCGAGCATCGCGTTGACCTGTGGCTGCTGACGATAATGGCCGAGCCGCGCAGTCAGGAATGTGAATTCGTCTCCACGATCGAGAGCGGCCTGGACAATATCGGTGTCGTCGCCTCCCGGCAGTTCAACTATCAGAAGGTGCGCCATGCTTATGGGTTTTCCGCTAGCCGAAAGCCCATGGCATAGGTGGCTGATTTCGGGTTATGGCCGTGGCGCCGCCGTGTTCGCGCCAGGTCGCGAAATCGCGCGAAGCTGCCGCCGCGCGCGACCCGATAAGTGCCTTGAACTTGTGCGAGATGATCGGCGATAAACGACCCTCCCGGATAAGCAGCGTAGTTATCGGCAACGTATTCCTCAACGTTGCCAGCCATGTCCATCAAGCCAAAAGACGACTCACCCCCGACAAAGGCACCGACCGGTGAACTAGCGAACAGACCGGTTTCAGCGGTATTCGCCAAGTCGGCATCAAACTGCGACCCCCATGGAAATTCCCGTCGTTCCGGTCCTGCAGCCGCCCACTCCCACTCAGCCTCAGTCGGCAGGCGAAAGCTGCGGCCGGTCCGCTGAGACAACCATCGCGCGTATGCGTCGGCTGATTCGGGACTGACAGTGTAAACCGGATGATTAGCTCGCTCCTGTGGAAACCGGCGAAACGGCCAGCTAGTGGGCAATTCAGGGTGCCCGGTGTCCAGGAGGAAAGCGCGATATTCGGCGTTCGTGACTGGATAGCGGCCCAAGCGGAACGGAGTTAAAGTAACCTGATGCCTGGGACATTCCTTTTCAATCCATGACCGATCGAGCCCCAATCCTTGAAACCGCTCCAATACGCCGCAGACCTCGTTATCATGCGACCCAATCTCGACCTCACCGCCGACAATGTCCATCATCTCTGGCCTTTCAACGCAAATGCGTGGATCACCGACAAGCGCCAGAAGATTGCCACATGCAATACGCGCTGCAAGCGTGGAGTCCGGCGTGGCCAGTGTTTCGAGCAGAACGTCGCTCGGTGAGCCGCGCAGTTCTGCATAAGCCTGCACCAACGCATGATCCATGCGTCCGTCAACGTAACGGTCCGGCAAACCCAGCCGCTCGCGGTCAGTCATCTGACCGCACAAGGTTCCCTCAAACTGAGGCAAATGCCACTTAGGATCGGGATATGTTGCGGTCATGGTGCGGTTGCAAGTTGACCACGACCGGCATAAGCCAACGCCTGAACTAGTTGTACGAATCTGTTCACGGTAGCATCGATGTGTTCTTCGAAAAAAGGATCAAATACATATTCGTTACCCGTCCAGGCCTGATCGGCATACGGTATGCAAATCGAATCACCGATGATCAGACAACCAACGTAGCCGAACAGGGCTCGCGCGTGTGGCATTGCGATGGCGCCGCCGCTTCGTCCGGTGGATGCGCTACACAGCAGTAGTGGCCGATCACAAAATGGGTTATCGTAGCGGCTGTCGACATACGCTAGCCGTGACACCCAGGCAACAATGTTCGTCAGGTACGGCGGCAGCTGCCCGTTGTATTCGGGACTGGCTACGACAATCCCGTCGCTGGCTTTGAATCGCTGATGCAGTGCGGCTGCTCGATCGACTACGATGGGCGCGTCTTCCAAGTCTTGATTGAACAGCGGCAAATCGACCTCGGAAGGCTCCAGCGTATCGATGCGGCAGCGTCCCTCCAGGCGTTGAGCCACATATCTCAATAGCCCAGAATTCAACGATCCCCGCCGCTGACTGCCCGACACAAACAGTAAGGTAGTCACGCATGTACCTTGTAGATGTTGCCATCGTAGGAAGCGGCGAGAAAGTTTTGGTGTGCACTGTTCCAGGCGATTGATGAGATGCCTGAGGTGGTCGGCCTCTCTAGCGAGGTCCAGCGCCTGTTGATCAGGTCAAACATGGCCACAGTCCCTCCATAGCTGCCGGTCAATATTGCGGTGTGGTCAGAGTTAACATCGATGGATCGAACGGAATTGGGGTGGGGGCTGGGGTAAACTTCGGCCTTCTCGGCGCACCAAATCCTCAGAGTACGGTCCCGGCCCACGCTCGCGAACTGGCCGTTGCCAATTGCACAGCAAGCGTTGGCGATGCGTTCATGTGCCTTCTCGATCCGTCTGACCAGCGACCAATCGTCAATGCGATGCCATGCGATATCGGTAGACGCGCACACCGAAAACAAAAGGCCGTCGCTGCTGCTCAATCCCTTAACGGCATTTTCGTAGACCTTCAACTCTGTTCTTAGTTGCAATCCACCGGCGTCGTCCGACGCAAAGACCAAAATATCTCCGGTGTAGCTGCCGATGGCTATGTGAATCGCGCCCTCGCGCAGGAAAGCCACGCCGCAGTTGAGAGGTGATTGATGTTGATAGAGCACCTCTCCAGTGTCTGCGTCAAGAAGCTGGCCCATGTGGCCGCCGGTGAATACACGACCGCCAGCTGCCACCAGAAAATTGCACAAACTGCCCATACTTGCTGCCGGCGTTCCGTCGATGCTGACCACGCCGGCATCACCGACCGAGTAAATGCGATGGTTAACGTTAAGAACAGCATTGATTGCTTCGCCCGGGGCTACACCCTGCAAATCCCAGATAGACGTCCTCGGATCGAACACGGCATAAGTTGATCCAAACGTCCCAGTTGCGATCCGGCCATCGTTCAGTACCGTGGCTGCTCTGGCCCAAATATTCTCCGGAATCGTGGAGCGTCCCAATTCCTGCAGCCGCTGTGGGCCGCCGATGAGCCAAACGCTGATCGAACGGTCATAGCTTAGGGCGACTAGAACACCCTGCCGAGCGTCGAGGACAATCTTTTTCACGCCAGCTCGATGGGCCTGGACGAAATGCGTTCTCCCGTTCTCGATGATCGCGATGCGCCCGCGGTCGTCGCCGGCATAAACGATGCCGTCCGCGCCGATCTCCACGCTATCGGTACGCACGTCCAAATTCGTTGCTCGCACCTCAATGCCGAGCTCGGTGTCCCATTCACAGAGGGTGCCGTCGACGCTGGATGAAACGACATGACGGCAGTCCTGCATCCATGCCAGCGAGAGTACATTGCCGGTGTGCCCTTGCATCGTGTGCAGGCAGCGCCCATTCAGATCGAAGACTCGGACCGAGCGATCCAAAGCACACGTGGCGATGCGCCGGTCATCGGGCGAAAATACTGCCATATCCACGTCATCGTCGTGACAGGGCAGCACAGCGTGCAACCTGAGCGAAGGGATAGCCCAGACACGCGCTGAATAATCGCTGCTGGCACTCACCAGCCAACGGCCATCTGAGCTAAAGCTACAGTGGTTGACCAGATGATCGTGGGAGGCCAGTGACAGCGCTTTGCGATCTCGGGCATCCCATAGGATGACCTTGTTGTCGTACCCGGCAGTGGCTATCAGGTGACCATGCGCCGCGATCCCCGCGATAGGGCCTTGATGTCGCATGTATTTTGCGCCGACTCCTAGGATCAGCCCGTCACATTGATCAGCGATCCAGGGCCAGACGTACTTGATGAAGGCTGTGCTGGTGTGATCACGGTGCTCGGGGCACTACGACTGCTTTGCAACGCTTGCGCGGCCTGTTGAGCGCCTTCCAGGTCGCCTTTTTGCAGCGCTTGCCCGAGTTGCGCCAACGGACTATTACCTTGGATATTGTTGTTGCCTGCTAAGGTCTTGAAAGATTGTTGCGCAGCACTGAGATCGCCTGATTGTAAGGAGGACATCATGTCCTGAAAGCTTTGCTGGCGCTGTTGCCAGCTGGCGACGGATGAACTTTGGCTTGTCGCCGCAGTGCTAGAACCACCAACACGCATTCCCATGAGTCTCCAGTTTTCCGGGTTACCTTGCAGAGGCCGAACGCCCGGCTTATTTCGCTACCCCTTCTATCGGCATTCCCAGTGACTTCATAAAGGTGGATGGCGTAAAAACTTGTGGCACGTTTGCTCTATTGGCCTCGCCACACGATAGGCATCAGTCGCATTGGGAGGCAAATTGTCGCAGTATTTGTCTCGGATGGGGCAGTTTGCCACCGTAATCTGGCATCATTTGGGTTCCCGGCGGCACCGAGCGGTCTTCCGTGCCCTTCGAACAAACATCAGACGCCCATGTCCAAAAAGAGACCGCTTCGTATGAATCGGCGTGGGAGATTAGGCGCGCCACGGCGTTGTGCATGCTTTGAGAACACCATACACTCGAATAGATCGTCTCTAGTCGGCGCGCGGCAAGTTGTGACAGTTTTCGGTGGAAGCTGTAAGATCGATCGCCCCTTCGACGTTAGAGGCGCGCTGTTGCCAGTTGGCGACAGATGAACTTTGACTTGTCACCGCAGTGCTAGAACCACCGACACGCATTCCCATCGTAGTCTTCGTGTAAGAATTTGTGGGTGTTAGCATTTGACCGAGCAGCTTCTTGTCCTGCTTACCTATTTACACCGCTACGCACCGCGTTATGACCCTTCCGGAGTCAGCGCCCTGTTTCGCGCTTGGGGCCAAGCTGCAGAAATAGTGCGGATGAAGATGCCATCAATGCTTTTCAGGGCCCGCTTGGGGACCCAGTGACTTCTCCGCGCCACTGATTAGAGCCTGCTTTTCGGTGTCGGTGAGTCTGGCAGCGGGGTGCATCGGCAGATAGAACCAAAGGGGCATCTCGCCTTCCTTCACCTGCTCCGCCACATCCTTGGCGTGTTTTTGGGGGCGGTCCCACTCGGTAAAATTCAGATGGCTGCGGCCTTCGTTGATGTCTCTCTGCAACAGCCACGATACCGGTGCCACGTTGGAATACCAAGGCCATACGGTTTCATTGCTGTGACAGTCGAAGCAAGCCCGGTGAATCAATTCCCGCGTCTGCGGGGAATTCCACACGGGCTCCTTGGTATTCGCCGGATTCGTATGGCTGTGGCCGAACGGAACGAATTGTACCAACACAATTGCCAGCAGCGCCCATTTGAAGATCTTCATCGAGGTAATAAGCACAACCTTTGCGGGATTCGCACACCGCCCCAGTCACCGCGCACGCTGTTGGCGTTCGTTATCTTTAAGGCGCAGGTGATAGGTGGCCAATAAGCGTGACATCGATTTCCACGTCCTTGCCAACCCGAAGAATGAACGTACTTGGGTCCTTCAGGCCCCATTTGACGTACGGAACTGTGAAGTGAACCTTCGCGGTGCAGTTTGCTCCATCAATGTGAATCTGCGCAGGGGCTGTGATGTCGTGCGGCGTCCCGTGAAGCGTGAAAGTGCCTGTGACCTGTATCGTTGAATCACCGCTCGGGGCGATCGCGCCTTGATAGCTGCGGGGTACGAATGAAATGTCGGCAAAGTGGGGAACGTCCAAGATGTCTTTGCTCATTTTCTTATCGCGGGTTTCGTTCCCACTGTTGCCGCTGCCGGCCGCAACAACAACTGATCCCGAGATCTTCGAAGCACCCGGATCGAAATCCACGGCTCCAGTCTGAACGTGGAAGACTCCATGCACCGAATGGAGAACGTCTCCGAGGTTGAACGCAACTTCGCTCGATTGTGGATCGATGTTGAAACTCCTCTGTTGAGCGAGGGCGTGGGACGCGAGCAAGAGCGGCAAGGCCGGCAAGATCAAGTAAATGTGGTTTTTCATTGAGTTTCTCCAGAAGTGTTGTGGGTCGGTTCGGATTGTGCGCTCCGTTGCGCGAGCCAAAGGCTCAGAGAGGCTNNCTATCTCGCGATCAGAAAGATACTCGTGGCCCGGCATGTCGGTTCCGGGCACGCCGAATTTCACTATCTGGGCGAAGCGGTGGATTCGTTGCGCCGTGGAATCGGACTTGGCCACGTGCAGATAGGGGCCCAGGGCCAGATTGGGCGGGAGCCGCTGGAAGCTTCTTTGCCAGGCCCGACGCGTGGCTCCCTCAGCGTCGTGACAAGTTCGGCAGTAAACGCGAAATATCGCCGGCCCCTGGTTGGGGTCAGCGTCGGCATTTGCTTGGGAGGAAGTCCGCCAGCTATCCTCTGTTAAAAGATGTTGCTGAACGCCAGTCCCCCGCAAGTTATGCAGGTATGCGACAAGATCGTCACCGCGACGGTCATGGAAAAGGAATGCATAAGTGGGCATGAACGAGGCATGACTCACCTCTGACGGATTGTAGAGGTGCGCTTTCAACCAGAGCGGCGAGCGACGCGTTCCTACTTCCGCGAGATCCGGACCCTGGCGGCGATTGCCAATTAAGGGCGGGTGTTCCCGGCGAACGTCATCCAGCGTTTGGGCCGGACCCCATAGGAGAACGTCAGTAGTGTCGGGACGAACATATTGCGAGTGGCAGTTGATACAACCTTCGGAGATGTAGACCATGCGGCCTCGTTCACTTTGAGAAATCGTAGGCCGCGCTGGGCGCATCGCGGCGATCGTTCGCTCGATGCCGAAAGCAGTCAGCAAAATCACCGCTGTGGCGATGAGTTCGCACCTTCGATGCCGAACAATCTCAACCACTCCTGGCAACAGGATCAGTAGGCCGGCGATCACGACGAAGGCGGGTGGAACGTAACCGAGATTTTGGCCCATTCCGATACCCATCGCAGAACCAAACCAGCCAGCCGTCGCGTAGATCCATCCGGCCTGACGTCCCCTCTCGGCCGCCGAAGCAGCCGGCGCCAGCAGCGACGGATATGCGACCAAAGCAACCGAATAGAGTGAGACGCCGACAGGATAAAAAACAGAGGCAAGCACCGCACGAGAAGGATCAAGCAAGAGCAGGCACGCGAAGGCGAGCGCCAAGAATGCGAAGGACAATGCACGCGAGAGGCCACGATTACGCAGCAGCCAGACACTCAGCAGCGCCCCCGCAAAATGCAGGATTCCGTTGCTCCATAAATGAATCGCGCCTTGCCATGTGCCAGCCTTCAGAGCGGGAGTGTTCTGAATGATGAAGAACGCCGCCGAATCCAACCAGACAAGTGCGGTGAAGGAGATGAGGACGCGTGCGAAGCCCAGCGTGTTCTTCGGAGGTGCAAGCGCTTCTCCGTTTGGTAGCGCGACCGGTGGCTGAAAGGTGCAAAGAACGCCGGCAAGACAAAGACAGCCCGCGGCGACAGCCTGTACCTGTGCCGGCGCCGTAAAGAGGGCTGGGATATTGCAGATGAAATAGCCGACTCCGGTTCCTATACCTACACCAATCACTGGATGTCCAGGACCAAGCCACAAGCGCAGGTGAGTGACCAGCGTCACGGTCAGAAGGCCAATTCCGCCGCCGATCAGGAACGCTACAGCCATGCTGGCGACAAGCCCCAACGGCAAGAGGATCAGAAATGCTGCGGCCGCGCATGCGGTGAGGGCGATCCGAAGCCGCAATCCGGGCGACTCGTAGACCGTGACACGGGGAGCGAGCAGACTGAGCAGAATCCCGCCCATGGCCATCGCAGCCATTACGGCTTTCAGGTGCGTGTCCGTGATATCCAGGCCGGCCAGCCGTTTGAGAAAGGCAAATTGGGCAAAGATCAGAAAGTAGACGAACGTAATAGCTATAAGGCTGACGCCCTGCCACCGCGCCCAGCGTATATTAGGCCTCGGCATTGGGCAACCAGCCTTTCGACAGCCCGATCGCTTGAAGAAGTGCGAGCGCTCCGTCGCTTGCGGCGACGGTTGCCCATCGGGGTTCCAACACGCCGTTCAGAATCTCCGCGATGACGAAAAGAGCCACACAACCGCGAGTGATGCCGGTCAGTATCCACACCACTTGCAACTTCTCTCGAAACGCTGCGCGGCTGGTAAGAAGAGCTCCGTAAAAACAGGCGATGCCGACTGAAAACACAAACGCGCCAATGTAGGACAGGAATGGAAGGGACTCGGACGGAAGATGCAGGCCCATCAGGCGAGCCGTCAGGGCAGGTGCAACGATGAGCAGCAAACCCGTACAGGTGTCCGACATGCCGGTGAGCATCTGATAACCGAGAAGCAGACGGCGCTTCACACGGACACCTGGTTCGGTTGGCGCAGAAGCTTGGTCGCCTGCAGCAGCCATTCAGCCGAGGCGATAAGCATCAGGGCGCCTAGGAGCACTCGCAGAAGGTAAATGCTGTTACGCGTTGTGCCCGGCACCATGTTGAAGGCCGGGTCATAGCCCTCTCGCCAGCCGGCCGCGAACACCAGCACCACGTATGTGAGGACGCTTGCTTGCCAAAGGTAAAAGGCCCAAGCAGTGTGGAAGATCCAACCATCCTCACCGAGAAGTTGCACCATGACGAAGATTATTAAGCTCGAGACGAATCCACCCATGGCCAGCAGTGAGTGGGCCACCAGCCCGTCCGTGAATTTGAAATGGTCGAGCACGCTGGGAAGGAACAAACACCAACCGGTCGGAACAAGGACACACCACCAGCAAAGAAAGGCAACCCGCCAGCGGCGCGTGTTCGGATGCCAGTGGAATGCGGTGTAGTACGCAGGTGTGAGCGGAAGCCATACCAGAAGACTGCCAAGACTAATGTATTGAATGGGCCGGTGATGGCTGACATCGGCTCGGCCAAGAGCGAGGCAGAGCAGGAACTCGGCGGCGAAGATTCCCCAGGCCGCCTTGATTTTCCAGGAGCTCCGATTCTTAAGCCCCGTCAGTCCAAAGGGAAGCAGCAGCAGGATCGCAATGATGACGAGGGTGGATTCCAGTTGGCTGGCTCCAGTGGGTCCGCCGCTATCGGGATTTATGGGCGGATAAAGGTTGGGATCCGCGGCAATGTAGATGAGGACAGGAACACAGAGCAGGAGAGCGAGACCGGCGAGCTTCGTGATCCGCGCGGCGAGTGTCGAAGGCCAATTCTTCAGCAGCGCAAATCCAAGAACCAGCCAGAGAGTAACCAGCGCAAGGGGAAAAAGCACTCGCGAATATCCGGTCCAATCGAGGAATAACTTCCCGCTGGAATGGCCCGTTAGCCAGGAAAGCGATCCGACGGCCAATGCCGAGGACCAAATCCACAGCGCCGGACGGCACCATTGCGCTACACCCTTGCGATCGGCTCCGTAGACCTTGAAGAGAAACGCCACTAATGGGAGACTGCACCAGCCGTAGAGCTGAACATTGAGATGGACCGGCATCCAGCGGCCGTAGGTCCATTCACCGAACACTTCATTGAGGCGCGGTGCAACCAGCAGCGTCGCGATCAGCACACCCACGGCATTTGCGAACACCAGCCAAGCCAAGCTGAACCACGCGGCAATCGACATAACGGATGGGGAATTAGGAAGACTCAGGCTCATGAATCCTCCCATTACGCATCTCCACCAGGCGATCGCATTGTTCGGCTATCGCCCGATCATGAGTCGCCATCACGAGCGTGACGCCTTCCGTCGCGGCAAGATCCCNNGCCGAAACACGGCCGCGCTGGTGTCCTCGTCGAGCGAGCCGGTGGGCTCGTCCGCGAGAAGTATCTTCGGCTTGTTCATCAGCGCGCGACACAGCGCCGTCCGCTGACGCTCTCCTCCCGACAGTTTTTGGACACGGTGGCCGAGCCGGTGGCTTAAACCGGTGAGCGAAGTAAGTTGGCGCAAGCGAGCCTGGGCAATCTGCCGGTCCATTCCCGCCGCCACGGTCGGGATCAGACAGTTCTCCTCAAGGGTCATATCGGGGATCAAATTGTGAAGTTGGAAAACAAACCCAACCTCGTGCCGAAGGAGATGCAAGCGGCTGCGGCGGGCGTTCAATTCCACCGCGTTCACGGAAATTAGGCCCCTATCCGGCTCATCGAGGCCGCCGAGCAGGTGGAGAAGAGTGCTTTTGCCACAGCCGGAAGGGCCGCAGAGAGCGACGGTCTGGCCTTCGATAGCTTCGAAGTCAACGCCATTCAACACGCTGATCGCACCGGCGTCATAGCTTTTCCAAACATCCACCGCCTGCAGCACAACGCGATTGCTCATTCGAAGCGAAGCGCCTCCACCGCTCGAATGCGCATCGCGTAGATCGCAGGGTAAAGGGCGCCGGCAACACCTGTGATGAGTGCCAACACAATGATCAGAACTACGACGAAAAGCTGAATGTCGACGTCTACGTAGCCGTGCAGAGCAGGAACGAATTTGAGGGCGAACAGGAAGCAAGTACCGATGGAGAGACCTACCACGGCGCCGAGGATCGACACGAAGGCCGATTCACCGAAAATCATTCCGGCGAGCTGCCAGTCCGAAAAGCCGTTGACGCGCAGTATTGCGATTTCCCGAATCCGCGTAAACACAGACATGATCATGGTGTTTGCAACACCCAGACCACCCAGCAAAAGCCCGCAGCCGCCCACGGCCCAGGCGGTGGCCTTCAGAATCTTGAACTGCGAGTAGGAACGGGTGAACTCTTGATCTTCCAATGCGATGAGGTTCTTGAACTTGGCCTGGACCATGTTTTTCAAAATCCTGGCGTCCTCTTTGTTGCGAAGCTTCACGGTGATGACGGAGGACGAACCCTCTTTGTGGAAGAAGGTCTGTGCAGAGTTGAGGGGCATGAAAACGCCGCCATCTTCGAATCCGTTCGCCGTTTGCAGGATTCCGATCACGTGGAAAGCGCCGTGGCCGATCTGGACCTGGCTACCCAATTTCGCGTTCAGAAATTCCGCGGCACGCTCCCCGAGAACCACGTCGTCCATGTGCTGGCCGAAGTTGGCGCGAGTGCCCTGGAGCCAGGTTGCATTCCGTATCCGCGCATCAGCGGAGGTAACGCCGAAACACGTGATAATCGGGTGATCGGAGCTGGATACGATTCCGAAAAGTACCGGATCGGCGTGCTCCACAATAGACCATCCCGAGATCGCCTGCACCGCCGCGGCGGGAACGCTGCTAAAGAAAAGATCGGACACGTTTCGTTCAAAAACGATGATTTCGCTATCGCTGGAGAGGATGCCTGAGAACATCCCCACAGCGCCTTGCAGAATGGTGACGATGGTCAGCATGGCGGCGACGCTGAAGGCGATGCCAGCGATACTGATGAGCGAGCGGATACGATGACGGCCGAGATTGGTCAGGATCAGCTTGAGAAAAATCATGCTGGTGTTCGCAATGTGGTCTCGTAAGCGCTCCTCGTCACCCGTGTAGCCTCTTCCTGCATGTTGCTGCGGAGAGTCTTGAGGAACGTCACTGCCGGACGCCGCACCACAAGGCGGCGAACTGTCTCGTCTCCAATACGGATGAATCGTTCCAGTCGCTCGACGGCGGCGGGGATCCCAACAGCAAGAGCAATATTCGGGCGATCGAGCGAAGCATCTCGAGAAACAGTTTTACCAACCTCGGCGGGGCTTTGAAGCACATCTTTGAGATCATCCACGATTTGGTAGCTGAGGCCCCAGTACTTCGCTATGCGGTCCAGGAGCAGAAGCTCGCCTGGGGGCGCGCCACCGAGTAGTGCCGGTAATACCACTGTGAGCCGGATCAGTGACACTGTTTTGCCGAATGCGACTCGCTCCGTGGTCCGAAGATCGTGCGGGAGTCTGGCATAATGCAAGTCCAGGCTTTGTCCATTGAGCAATCCGCCGATGCCAAGATGCTGCTCAACATAGGCAATCGCTCGAGTTTGACGCTCGGGCGGGCATGCGTACACGGCTTGCCAGGTGAGCGAGTACGCTCGATTGATAATGGCTAACGCGGCAAGAATTGCTCCCGACTCTCCGAATTCGAGATGAATGCAGGGCGCGCCTCGCCGTTCGACGGCGTTGTCCATGCAGGGCAGGTCGTCGAACAACAGCGAGGCCGCATGGAAGTATTCCAGCCCAATCGCTAATTGCTTGGCCTGTGAATGAGACACGCCGTAAGCGTCCGACATCTGCAGGACGATCTGCGAGCGGACGAGGCTTCCCGCGTTCCGCAAGATCTGTTGAAGCGCGTCGCGCAGATGCGGCTCTAGCGTGGGCGGAAGCGGCAAGTACGCCGCGAAGGCCTCTCTTAATTCCCGTATATCCAAACAATTCACTGGATCGCCGGCGGCGTTCCAATTCTCCTTCGGCGTTCCAATTCTTTCATCCAAGCTCGAAAGCGGCTCGCGGTAGCCTGCGACAGAAAACTGAGTCCTGCCGCACGCTACAACCGTCCACTTGTTTCAGTAGACCTGTATGCAATTAGACGACCGAGAATCGGCTTCCGTTAATGACGATTCGTTCATTCAGGTTCAGAAATGCCCTTGTGTGCTTGATCCGGAACGGCCCATGGCCTACGTTGTTTATAGCGGTTGAAAATGACTCTTACACGACCTCAAGGTGACAAGTTGTTCATTTGGCGAACCAAAAGACCTTGATGCGCCTGCTCCTGGTAGAAGACGATCTCGATATTCAAAGCTTCCTGAAGCTCTCTTTGGCTGAAGCTGCATACCAAGTGGAAGTGGCGGGGGACGGTAAAACAGCCGAACGTCTGGCCGTCGAGAGCCAGCATGACGCGCTGATCGTTGATCTCGGCTTGCCCGATGAGGACGGTATCAGCTTAATCCTCCGGCTGCGGCGGCTCGGGCTGAACACCCCGGTGCTCATCCTTTCAGCAAGACGTTCCGTGGATGATCGAGTACGAGGGCTGGAACAAGGCGGCGACGATTATCTGACCAAGCCATTCGCCCTGGCCGAACTGCTCGCGAGGTTACGGAACCTGCTGAGGCGAAATAGCTCTTCGAGTACTGAAACGACAAGGTTACGAGTACTCGATCTGGAACTGGATCTGCTCAGGCGGGAGGCGTCCCGCAATGGAGAGACATTGAACTTGACGCCGCAAGAGTTCGTTCTCTTGGAATACTTGTGCCGAAATGCCGGCCGCGTCGTCACAAGATCTATGATTCTCGATGAAGTTTGGGGAATGCGAATCCAGCCGGATACAAATGTCGTCGACGTCCACATCTACCGCCTGCGCGGCAAGGTGGATGCCGAAGGACAGCAACCTCTGATTCGAACCTTGCGAGGTGTGGGCTATGTTCTCAGGGACCGCTAAGCCGATCATGCGAAGTGCTGCCTGGCGTATTTCTCTGTGGGCCAGCTTGGCGTTCGCCTGTGGAACTATGGTCGTCTTTCTATTTTTACAGCGATTCGTCGCACATGACATCCAGCGGAGGAGCGATGCTTGGTTAGCGGGAGAGGTGGGAGTGCTGGGCGATGTGGCACAGCGCACTCCTAAGGATGCACTTTACGGCCGAGTGGTCCGAGAGGTTGCCGAACTGGCAAGCCGCGAGGTCCCCAACAAGCCGGCCAACGGGGAGCTGAACGATCCAGTGTTTTTCCTTCAAACTGCCACCGACGGTTCCTTGGCTCTGTGGGTGGGTTCGGGGGACGCTGGCGCTCGTTTAGACGCGATTCGGAATAGCAAAATCGTCCCGGACACTCCTTTGGACCTACATGTGAAGGGTTTTGATACTCCCTTTCGCGTGGTTTGCATGCGCTTGCAAAATGGAAGCAACGTCTACCTCGGGCTATCGGAACGCGATGAGCTGCGCGTCCTCAGAAGTTTGCGCCTGCGCTTCACTTTTCTATGGTTGATGATTGTCCTCCTCGGCGCTGCCATTGTGTTCTATACAACCCGGCGCATGCTAGGTCACATTCGGAAAATCACGGAAGCGGCTTCACGGATCGGCGAGGACGACCTGAGCAGCAGAGTACCCACCACACACAGAAATGACGAGATCGCACAATTGGGACTCACGCTGAATCGAATGCTCGACCGTATTGAGCGCTCGGTTCATCAATTGCACACCATCACGGACTCGCTGGCTCACGATATTCGGAGCCCGCTCACCGCCCTGCGCGCCAAACTGGAAATGTCTTTGACGTCCAGCACGAAAGGTGAGGAATCGGAATCGATTGTGTCGGCAATCGAAGAGATGGATCGGCTGACCGAATTCTTAAATAAGTCGTTGGATGTTGCCGAAGCCAAGGCCAACGCGCTGCGTCTGGATCGCGTTCGAATCGACTTGGACCAACTGCTCAGAGCCATGATCGACCTTTACGAACCTTCGATGTCTGAAAGGGGGCTGCGGATACAGCTTGCCAGCGCCGGGCCGCTTCCGATATCGGCGGACGCTGCTCTGTTGCACCGGACGATCGCCAATCTTTTCGACAACGAACTGAAGCATCTGCCCGCGTCATGCACGGTGACAATTTCGTTGCGTCACACCGAAGACGACAGCGCATTGCTGGTGGTGGAGGACGATGGTCCCGGTTTCGCTTCGGAAATCAGCGCCCATATTTTTGAGCCTCGCGTGAAAGGGCGAAATTCGAACGGGCATGGATTAGGCCTGGCCTTCGTCGAAGCCGTAGTGCGTGCTCATGGGGGAACAATACAAGCGAATAACCGCCGCGAGGGAGGCGCACAGCTCACCATCGCGCTCCCTCTCGCTGGAAACCACTCGGTTGCATTCCCTTCTGATGACACGCCGGTAGGAACCCCGGCGATCCTCGGAACGTCGAGATGAACACGAATGAAGTTATGGCACGAGACTCGAACCACTCTGGAGATGATCAAATGGGAGCATTCGATCTTCGCCTTGCCTTTCGCGCTCACAGGCGCGATGTTGGCGGCCGGAGGTTGGCCGCATGCTTCTCAAATCTTCTGGATTGTCGCCTGCATGGTGCTGGCCCGCTCTGCGGGAATGTCCTTCAACCGGTGGGCGGATGCCAGTCTCGATGCGGATAATCCGCGCACGAAAATGCGTGCGATACCGGCTGGCTTACTGTCGCGGGAGTTTGTCGCCGGATTTACCATCGTCGCGTCGATTTTGTTTCTGCTGGCCGCATCCCGGCTGAATCGATTGACTCTGCTACTCGCGCCTGCCGAACTCGCCATTTTGCTCGCCTATTCCTACACCAAACGCTTTACGAGATGGTCGCATCTGTTTCTCGGATTTGCTTTGGGAACAGCCCCCGCTGCCGCCTGGATTGCGATCCGAGGGAGTCTCGATCCCCGGATTTTGATCCTGACGCTGGTCGTCCTCTGTTGGGTGGGAGGTTTCGATACGCTGTACGCCTGCCAGGACGCCGAACACGACCGCAGGGTTGGGTTGAAGAGCATCCCCGCATCCATCGGCGTGCCGCGTGCCTTTGCGCTTGCGCGAGGATTGCATATCGTCATGCTCGCTCTATTGGTATGGCTCACAAGGCTTTTTGCGCTCGGCGCTATCGCCTGGATTGGCATAGCAATCGTTGCAACATTGCTTTTCTATGAGCACCTGATCGTATCGCCGAGTGACCTGCGCAGAATGAACGCTGCTTTCTTCACCATGAATGGCTTGATCTCCGTAGTCTTCTTCGTCTTCGTCGCGACGGACATATTGTGGAGAACCTGACGTGATGGATCACCGGATCGTCGCGCGGGTGCTGCTGTCTTTTGTCTGCGCCTTACAAGGAGTTGCGACATTGGCAATTGACCTGAACCGGACTCACGCAACGAATCCTCTGTGGGTAAAGCATGCCCGATTCCACGTGGTGTGGCAGACCATCAGCGTGTTTATTCTGTCTGCGATTGAGGTTGCGCTAGTCTGGTGGCGCGGCCCGTGGATGGAACAGAGCTTCTTCTTGGCCATGATCCTGGCCGGAGTCCCGATGCTGGGATTCCTGGGTGCGTTCGCCTTCCGCAACGCCTATGGCGGCGCTTTGTCGGACCCTAACGGCATACCGCCTCTGCGCGTCGCAATTGCCGGAAAGAGTTGGCACGTCGATATGAACCTAGCTGCCGAATTGGTGGCGCTGTTCGCCCTCGGCGCCATTTTCGCGATCTACCGGTTGTAGCTAGCGGGAACACTCACGCTTCGACACTCTCGCCGGGTTCGAGCGCTCGAAATTTGTCGGGATCGATTCCCTGCAGACGAAGCTCCTCGAAGAATAACCGCGGTGGTTCACTCAAAGGCTCATCTGTGAGACGAAAAGTCCCCCAGTGACATGCCACCGAGAGACGCGACTTGACGTCGCTATGCACTCTATCCAGCAACTTGCAAGCGTCTGGCTTCTTTCGATCTCTGCGTCTTGCCGCGTCGCGAATCCAATGAAAATGCGCCCCGAATCGGAATATTGGCAGTTCCCGATCGACATTTTTTACTTCGAAGCATTGGTGGTCGTCTCAGGCTTCTTGAGAGTAGTAACAGGGGAAGGCAACCGTGACCCCACCGGCCCGGTGAATTCCTCTTTTGAGCCGTCCTCGTAGTACTGGACGAACTTCCAAACCAAATTTGTCTCTTCTTTTGGATTGATGCCAAGCATTCCGAACTCGACGAATTCATAGGGCTGGACTTTTCCGGTCCATGTCGCACCCACGATCTTGCCGTTGTCGTCTTTCTTGAAATCGATTTTCCAACCAGGTTTGAACTCGAAGTCGTAAATCTGAAGCCCCGCGGGAAATTCGCCTTCCACCCGAATCGTGTTTACTTGCTTCTCGTTCGGGACTCGCATCGTGTACTTCTCGCGAGCGCCTGGCGCGGATTCGGTGGGAGCGATTCTGATGTGCGCGAGAGTCAGAGAAGCGCACGCAAGCGCGAAAGCGGTGCTGATGACAACACGGCGCAAGGAATGTGTGAAAGCCTTCATAATGTTCGTCCTTTGAGCAGATCTGGGTATCAGCGTATCCTTTCCGAATTCCGAAAACAAGCGTATTATCATGCTTGGCTGGCCGTATCACGGAGCGGCCCTGGCCTTGCAAGTAGAATGTAGTAATCGCCGGGGGCGGAGGAGATATTTTATGCGACGATTTTGTCTTGTTTTTGGCATCGCGATGTCCGCGTTTGTAGCATTGGCCCAAGAAGCCCCGACCAATGGCCCCTACCGGGTTTCAAAGACGGTCAAAGTTGGTGGGGAAGGTACCTTTGACACAGCTTTTGCGGACACGGCGGGACGCCGGCTGTACATTCCGCGTAAGAAGCCAGGCCGAATCATGGTCTTCAATCTGGATACCCTTGAACCGGTTGGCGAAATCCCCGATGCTAGCGCCAATGGGGTTGTCGTCGATCTCAAATCAGGGCACGGCTTCGCCAGCAGCAAACCCGTCGTGATGTGGGATACGAAGACGCTGAAGACGATCAAGACAATCGACGTGCAGGGCGGTCCGGATGCGATTCTTTTCGACCCATTTAACGAACGGGTCTACATTTTCAGTCACGTTGCGCCCAATGCGACGGTGATCGACGCGGCGGATGGGTCCGTGGTGGGTACCATCGACCTCGGCGGGATGCCGGAACAGGCCGTTACCGACGGGAGTGGTCACGTTTACGTCGATATCAGAGACCGGGGCAACGTCGCTGTCATAGACGCAAATACGGCCACGGTTTCCGCCCACTACGATCTTGCCGGTAAAGGTGGCAGATGCTCCGGGCTTGCTATTGACGTGAAGAATCACGTCCTCTTCGCTGCCTGCCGCGAACCCCAGACGATGGTGATGCTCAATGCCGGCGACGGAAAAATCATCGATGCCCTACCGATCGGCGCCGGTGTCGATGCCGCGATCTTTAACCCGAAGACGAAGGAGACGTACAGCTCGCAGGTGGACGGTACGCTGACTATCATCAAGGAAAAAAGCCCGGTAAGCTTTGTAGTTGAACAGACCGTCCAGACCAAGCCGAGCGCCAAACAGATGGTCTGGGACAGCAAAACAAACCGGATACTGCTGATTGCAGCGGACTATGTTCCGCCTCCTTCGCCGCCACCGGCCGGAGCGCCCGCTGGTCCAGGCCAGATGGTGCCGGATTCGTTTTCAATTCTGGTGGTCAACAAGTAAACGGTTGGACAACTCGCGCGGCTAACATCGCACCCGGGTCCATAGTCAGAACTGATATCGGAATCCAATGCGCACGAAGCGCGACGGCTGAATCTCAACCGGTAGGCGCAAATTAAAAGAAGGGCCGCTGAGATCGTCTTCCTGTAGTCGTTGCGCCGCATTGGTCACGTTGAGAATGTCGGCCGATATTATCACTTATGTTTTGCGACCGGACTATCACTTTCCGGCTTGCTTACGCGTGCATTGAAGCCGATGTCTATGACGGCATTCTTATCAAATTGCACTTCAGGGCCACGGGCTACCACGGTCGAGAACACAGACCACGCTAGGCCGTAGTATCCAAATGCGGCACCCACGGTTCGCGAACTCTGGGCCGCGATCGTGCCCAATAACCCGAATCCCAAACCGCCACCCAAAGTTCGACCGCCAACATTTTGACTGCGGCCGATGATTGCTCCGCGAACCCCGCCTGAGCTGGGCGCGCGTATGGGATCGTTGTCCGCCGCAGCTCGAGACACCAACAACGCGACCGCTGTGCCAATGAAACGAGTCTTGGATTCCGTCGCCTGAACACCCCCTTCTGAATCCACCTTCAGCGGTGCTTTGTCGCCTTCTGCCGCGGTAAGCATCCCTTGCGTTCTGAGTTCCAGCTTCTTCTCTTCGTGGCCCTCGGTTGTTTGCGAAGGAGCGGAGGTTTGCGGCGACGCCAGTAATCCCGCTTCTTGCGGCAGTGCTACATTCTGGAAGTTGAACCGCAGACGACCGGCATGATGAAACCAGCCGGCTTTCTTTGCTACGACCACTGATCCGTCGACCTGAGTGCCCTCGGGCAGAATCAGCTTGTGATCGGCGGAAAACAGAGGCTGCTCCAAAACAGCTTCCACCTTTTGGCCTTGCATAGAGCTCGCGGAATCCAGGGCTGTAAGCAGCCTGGCGTGAACCACGCTGCCAGCGGCTGGTTGCGATCCCAGCAGAGCCATGGAGCCTGGAGTCACGGCCTCCGAGCCAAAATTGAGCGCTGCGGAAAGCTCAGCATTGAAACGAGTCCGGCTGCGGACGTACTGCGGATGATACGGTAGCCTGGACAACAGATAATCGGACAGCCATTCCTTCTTGTCGGTCCCTCGCACCAGGTCTGGCAGACTCCTGATACGGTCGATTTGCGCATTCGCCTGGTCCTTGATTTTCTGTTTGCTCGCGTCCACTAGTCCACCGGCGCTCTGCACATTTTGGGTTCGCCGCCTGGGGGGCCGCACAGGAAGCAGCGAGTTGAGCCCCTCGCTCGGGATTGTGCGCGCCGGTATTTCCCGGCCATCCGGCAGCACCAGAGAAGTGAACTGGATTTGTGCCACATGCAGCGGCGTGAAATCGCCGCCGAGTATGGCCCTCGCACGCTGCCATTTCGAAACAGACTCCAGGCGGCTCACGTGCCCAATCGCCTGAGTACCGGAAGGAATCACCTCGCGATCGAACGAATACACGGGCTCGGCAAGCTTGGCTTCTACCGGTGCGTCCATCCGTTTGGGAACCCGTTTTGTCAGATATAGACGGAGGGGAACACCTGCCGGGACCGTCAACGGAATGCTTTGAGGCTGGTTGCCTGGAGAATCCTGGGAAAACGCCAAGGTTGCGGACAAAAAGAACAAGAACGCGGTGAGCTGTTTCACTTCTATAACTCCTAAGAAGATCGCGTCGAAATCCGCCGTGAATGCGACGTAGGCATTGACGAACCGCACTTTCGTGGCCAGGTTCTGTTGGGAGCGATCTCCTGGGACGGCGTTCGTTAACAACCGAGAGGCCATTGCCAAAAGACATTACTGCCACCGTCCTGGAATTAGGGGTGGCAAGTTGTCGCCCTTTGTGCTTGTAAGGAGTCCACCGTGTGCGCCAGGACCATGCGTTATATTGACCAACGCGCAACTGCAAAGCGGTTCGAACTGGCGTTACGATTGCGATTAGTTCATAAGTTTCAATGAAAGCTTTTGGGTCAGGGCTCCGCCCGGTTTCAGGAACAAGGTGAGAGCAAACTTAGCCAACATCGTTTCGCTGGCGGCAATCGTAATAGTGTCAGCGCTCTTCGGAACTTTTGTCTCGTGGCGGGCGCCGGGCATCGATCAGTATATGCGTGATTGGATGATCCGGGCGCGTGGCCCGCTTCCTCCGCCCGACGACATCGCGATCGTTGCTATCGATGAGCCGAGCATTGCCCGCTTCGGCCGTTTCCCCTGGTCGCGTAGTGTCTCAGCGCGAGCCATCGACGCTATAGCCGCGGCACAACCCAAAGCGATTGGGCTGGACGTGTTGTACTCAGATCCGACCTCGGAAACGGACGACAGCTCTCTTTCGCGCTCGATACAGCAAGCAGGAAACGTGGTTGTTGCGGCCCAACTGGTAGCACCTCCGACTACCGGCGGGCCGACAAGCTGGCTGCTGCCATTGCCTGCCATAGAGCGGGCCGCGGCGGCTGTCGGCCATGTGAACGTTTCGACAGAGTCGGACGGAATTGCGCGGCAGATTCTAATTCGCGAGGCTGATGATCAGGGGCGCGCCATTCGGGCGATGGCAGTGGAAATCATTCGCGTTGGCGATGGCATCGCGGAACAATCGCTGATCGAGACTTCACGCAGCCTGTTACTGGGCTCGCACGTCATTCCGGTGGAAACCCTCCCTCCTACCGTGGTGATCGGTGTTCAGGGTGTTGGAAGCTCAACGCAAGCGCTGCGGGCAGACCGCATGGCTATCGACTATATTGGACCGTCGGGATCGTACAGAACATATAGCTTCGCCGACGTCTTGGGTGGCCGCATTCCGCCCGCGCAGTTTCGCGGAAAATACGTTCTGGTGGGTGCAACGGCGGCTTCGTTGGGTGATCGCCTCGCTTCGCCTTTCATCCACGAAGCGGACACGGGATCGAATCAGCACGGATCTCTTATGCCGGGTGTCGAAGTTCTCGCCAACACTCTAAACACGATCTTGCGGTCTCGCTTCTATTCGGAAACTCCGGATTGGCTTGCGTTTCTGTGCGGCGCGCTGGTGGCGGCGCTCGTTTTGTTCGGGCTGGCGATCGCTCAAGGCCGTCACGAGGCAATCAAGCAAATTGGTGTTCTGGCAGCGGTGACTGGCGTGGTCCTATTGGTGAGCTACCTGGCATTCACCCGTCTTCTCGTATTTCCGCCCCTCACCGTGTCATTGGTTTCATTTGCCTCTGCGAGCGTACTCGGATTGATGCGGCGCTCGTTGGTCGCGAGTACCCAGCTAGATAGAAGCATCGAAGACGTGAAGCGCGCTGAAGGATCCGTTAACGCGTTGAATGTTGAAGCGCCAGCGGAATCTATCGCACGTTTGGCGGACGTCGATGGCGTAGCGATCTACACATCGCACAGAGACGGACGCGTGTGGTTGGTGGCAGCCCACGGAATAACGATTCTCCCGAAGGGCTCTGACGGTTTTGAGCTTCTGCCTCACACCCGCCTCGACCACAAACTCCTGCCGATTCCGATCGAAAGGCCGGACGGTACAGTCACGCTTGTTATCGTGCATCGCTCGGGCCAGGGACCATCGATTGAGATCCAAAGGCTTTGCGCCGCGATCGCTGTCAGCGCCGCAGAAAGTTGGACCGACAAAGAAGGGTTGTCTCGATGGTGGTGGCCGCGCGGGCTGGCATGGAAGGCGCGGTCTTTGAGCCATCTGAACGCCCGGATACTGGACCGCGCCAAGTTCGTGGACCTAGCGATGCGGTCGGTGGAGGACGGACTCATCATCGCTGGCGTGGATGGACGCATCACGTTCGCGAACCGGAGCGCGGCGGCAGTTCTCAATTCCTCCGAACAGGCGCTGCGCGGCCGTGATTTGTTTGAGGTGTTGGCTGGGGGCGAACAGAGCTTGCCAGACGCCCGGCGCGATCTGTTGGTGCGCTTGGTTGTTGACCGTGCCAAGATCGAGCGAGAAATCACAATTCGAAGCGTGCGCCCCAGNNCTTCACTTTGCGGGTGGCTGCGGTGTGCTCGGGCGAAGACGAGGACGGCGCCGCACTGGGCATAGTTGCTTCGCTCTCTGACATCACAAGGCAGCACGAACTGCAGCAAACCAAGAATGATGTCATGGCGCTGGTCTCCCACGAGATGCGCACACCGCTGACAGCTATTCAAGGCATGAGCGAGTTGCTGGCGCAATTCGAGCTCGACCCGGTACGAAGCCGTGAAATGAGCGTCGCCATTCACGACGAAGCCAAGCGGCTAACCCACATGATCAGCCAGTATCTCGACATTACTCGTCTCGAATCAGGAGCGACTGTGTTGCGCCGCTCGGCGCTCCGGGTAGAAGCTCTCGTGGAGCGGACGCTGTTGATGCTGGACCCGTTGGCCGCGGAGCGGGGCATCCGGCTGACGAGAGATCTGGATTCCGGCGTCACCCCAGTGCTCGCCGATGCAGACCTGCTTTCACGCGCAGTCGGCAACCTCGTGTCGAATGCGATCAAGTATAGTCCACCCAGAACGGAAGTTGTCATTTCGGCGAGGGACGCCGCGGAAGGCGTCGCAATTGAAGTCGCTGACCATGGATATGGAATACCGGAGGCCAGCTTGAATCGCATCTTCGAAAAGTTCTATCGCGTTCCCCGGGTGCAAGATGTGGATGTTCCCGGCACTGGACTTGGCCTAGCGCTGGTGCGGGAGATCGCCGAACTGCACGGCGGGTCGGTTGCCGTTCGCAGTTCGGGTGCCGGTTCCGTATTTACGCTTTGGGTTCCGTGTTGTGAGGATGAACAATGACCGAGAACGCTGTGCCAAGCACTCCGTCGCACATTCTGGTTGCCGACGATGAGCGCTCCATACGTCTGATGCTGGAAGCGGGCCTGAAATTGAACGGGTTTCGGGTAACAGCGGTACCCACGGGTTCAAGAGCGCTGGAGGTGGCGCGGTCGGGCGGCATCGACGCTGTGCTGAGCGACATTTACATGCCAGATGGAGGAGGTCTGGATCTCATCAAGAACATTCACCAGATTGACCCTGGGATGCCGATCATATTGATGACCGCACAAGGGTCGGTGGAGGCTGCCGTGCGGGCCGTGGCCGAAGGAGCGGCCGATTTTATCGGGAAGCCATTTGACGTCGCGGCTGTAGTCGAACTGCTGCGACGCCACCTGGGTGCTCGCCAGGAAGCAGAGTCGGCGCAGGCTTCGCCGACCATCGATAGCGTTATTTCGCGTTCCGGACTGGCTGGCCGAAGCGCACCGATGGCGATGGTTTACAAGTTGATCGCGCAAGCCGCGCGCAGCGATGCGACGGTACTTGTCCTCGGTGAAACTGGAACCGGCAAAGAACTGGTGGCGCGAGCCATTCATGACTTCAGCAATCGAGCCAGCCGCCCGTTTCTTTCAGTAAACTGCGCCGGCCTGACGGATACGTTGCTCGAATCTGAATTGTTTGGCTACGTGCGGGGAGCCTTTACGGGCGCTGCCGGAGATCGCGGAGGCCTGTTCGAGGCAGCCGACGGCGGCACGCTGTTTCTCGACGAATTGGCCTCCACAAGCGCCGCGTTTCAAGCCAGCTTGTTGCGGGTATTGCAAAGTGGAGAAGTGCGGCGCATCGGCGCCACCCAGGCCCGCCAAGTCAACGTTCGCGTGATCGGTGCGAGCAATGCTCCGCTGCGCGGGCTGGTGGACGCGGGAACGTTCCGGGCCGATCTTTTTTATCGCCTCAGCGTTTTTAGTATTGAGCTGCCTCCTCTTCGCGACCGGCCCGGTGATATCGAATTGCTCACCGCCCACTTTCTACAAGGATTCGGCGATTTGGCAAACTTGCCGCTGCATCTTACGCGCGATGCGATGGCGGCGCTGTCTTCGTACGACTTTCCCGGCAATGTAAGGGAATTGGAGAACGCTCTGCGCCGTGCGGTGGCGCTCTCCTCGAATGGCCTTGTCACCGCAGATTGCCTTCCTGCAGAAATCACGGATACCGGCCGAAAGTCTGGCAGTCCGGCCAGCGCCGGGCAGCGATTGATCGCGGACAGGCCCGATATGGATGAGCTGCAACGACGGTATCTGCAGTTGGTTCTCGACGAGACAGGCTGGAACCGGAGGCAGGCAGCCGCCGTCCTTCACCTTGATCGCCGGACCATCCAGCGGCTCATCGCGCGGTATAGACTCCAAGGGGCTGCCGACCCGGAAGGTGACGCGGAGGTCGATGCCGAGCATACTGAATAGTTAGAGCATTACGGGGAAGGCCGACCAGCGCAATTTGACACATCAAGCCCTCGTGACGATCGCCAACCGCGCCTTGTTGATCCTGGGTGCGGTCCTCGTGTTGTGTCCAGGCATGGACGCTCAAACCATTGCGCGAGCCTCTAGCGTCACTGGCCGCGTTTTACTTTCGGGCGCTAACGGCGCTTCCGCTTTCCCGCTGGCGCCGGGATATGAACTTGGCCCGGGCGATAGGATTGACACCCACGGTGGAGGCCGGATCGTCATCGAACTGACGGACGGAAGCATGATCGTCGTGCAGCCGGAATCTGTGATCGTGATCAAAGATTTTCGCGCCGCTGCTTCACTTCGCGAGCTGTTTGAAATCATGCTGGGCAGCGTGCGCGTGAAGATCAATCATTTTGGCGGGCGTCCCAATCCGTATCGCATCAACAGCCCCACCGCGTCCATCGCCGTGCGCGGAACCGACTTTAGTATTACGGTGACTAGCCAGGGCGACACCCAGGTATCGGTTTACGAGGGGGTGGTTGAAGTAACGAGTCTCGCCGATCCCACGCAATCAGTGGTGGTCGAAGCCGGACGGGGCGTGCTGCTGGTTCCGGGACAAGGCTTTGAATTGTTCAACGTGCCCTCCGGCCGTGAAATCGCAGAGCAAAATCGCGCCTCCAGCACGGATAGCCACAATGGCCAGCCCGACGAGCGCGACTGGGATTCGCCCCGCAATATCGCCAGCGTCTACGAACAGTACATCGCTGGTCTATCGGAAATAGGACAGGTTCCTTTCTTGCTGCGCTATAACGCTTTCGCAGAGGCTCATCTGGATAGTCTGGAAAACCCTGCATACGCCACCGGTTTTACGGCAACCGAAGGCCGCGTGGTCTTCCTGCCGTCATTAAACGGGAGCGGCGGCCTGGACGAAAACCCCACCCCGCCCGGGCTTACCCCAGTCAGCCCGCTCAATTACAGCGCTGCGTCGCAGGTTTCTATGTTCATTCCGCTCCCCAATGGCTTTGTGATTGGAGGGAGCGCCACTGGATCGAGGATTGGAAGTGGCGTGCAAGGCGCCCTGTCCGATCTCGGATTGTCGAGTATGTTGGGCCAGACGGCGTCCCAGAACAGCTTGCAAACGAGCGGCTCCTCCACCGGCGAGTTCTTTTCGGGCTCATTGGTCGTCGCCCGCAGGTTCGGCGCGAACACCAGCGTTGGGCTTGAGATCGAAGGCTTACGGGGCGCCGGCTCACTGGCCGCCCAGATTCTTGCGACCGGACAGCCGAGCGACTCCATTGAACATATAGATACAGCTTCCACGATCTCGCAGAACCGAATATCCATAGGCGTGGAAAGAGACCTGCCACGTGGTCAAAAGCTCGGCTTGTTTTATCGCTATGGACTCATCGAGGCTGGCGATAATGACACGAGCCATACATTGAACAACGTGCAAGAGCCCCTCGATTTCACGCGTTCCTCGGGTCATTCGTCAGAAGTTGGTCTTCGTCTTCGCGGCCCGCTAGGCCGGAAGCTCTTTTATGGTGTCGAGGCGTCCTGGCTCGGGCTGGCGCTCAGTGACCAACTGACGCGATCGATTGCGGTCGATTCGAATCAGCGGGACCGGGCACAGCGAGGCACCGCTGCGTTGGGATTTGGCTACTTTCTCAACCAGCGGACGGTGTTGAGCGTCGATTTCGCGGGCGGCGCTTCGCTGGCGAGCACAGGCCGCACCCAGACTAGCGACGGCGCGCTGCTCCAGATCGGCAACCAGAACAGCCGCTTCGCTTCGATGAACGTGGGTGTGCAAACCAAACTGTCTTCCCACCTGTTTGTGAACGCATCGTTACTCGCCATCATGCAGGCCTATGATCTGAGCCAGGCGGCCTATCCAGACAGTTTTGGGAACGCCGAGATGATTACGGACCCTTTTCTGCCTTTGACCGCTACTGGCTACCGGCCGCCGCGCCGCTCGTCGGACTTCGGTGCGGGCTGGCAATTTTCCAATAGCCTTTCTTTGCAATATGTATTCTCGACGTCGTATGGCGTCGATTCCGGGGGGCACACTTTCATGCTGCGCTACACGTTCCGTCAGCACCGCGAGTAATTGCGGCGGAGCTTGGGTGCGCGGGCACGCGTTCAATTCTTCGATTTGGAGTTAAGATCTCGCGACAGCATCAGCTTGAACGTCAATTTGTCGGCTCCGCCGGTCACCCCGATCCCGACGCCGGTTTCGATGCTCAGGATCTTACCGGGATGATCCACCACGGCCCAGACCTCTTGGAATTGCTCGTGAACCGGATAGAAATTGCGCAGTGGTCCGAAATCGGAATACTCCTCCGCGGCAACCGCCCATTTGTCGTTGACGTTGTAGGCGATTCGAGTCGCCGGAACGAATTCGAGGTTTCCGAAACCGCCCGTGTAGTCGGTATCCACAATCGGATTGAAGATGATGTCGACTGGGTGCAGATGCAACCCTACGATGGGCCTGACCTCAGAGGTGATGGTCCTTCGCTCCCAATAGTGGTAATTGACGCTGAACTCGAAATTTACGCCGTAAAAGAAGGTGTGGTCCTCGGCGTGAGGCCGCACGAACAGTTCCCGTATCTTAAAGCCGTTAATCGACCCACCGCGCACCTGGGAGTAAGCGCTCTCCACCGGTAGATAGAGACCCTGCTCGAACCAGTCGGTGACGCCGTAGGCCCATTCGAGCGCGCCGTTGACCGAGTGGTTGGGAATGATGCCGCCGGGGTAGTCGGGAGTCTTTCGGCCGATCGGCGTGTAATTGGTGTGCAGCATCAAATTGAAGATGCCCGGATCGGCAATTACGGCATCGTAGACCTGGATCTCGTCTGTCTGGGCCACCGCCGCTACGGGTGCCGCAAGCAGAACGCAGGCCAGCACAGCATGGCTGTGGCAGAATAAACGAACGATTGGAAGCGCCACCTTGTTCTTAGTGGTTCTTGCGTGAAAACTTGCGGTTGATATCAGGCCAAAACTCCTTCAAGATGTTGGCCGCCATGTCGACCCCAAGCTGCACACCGAGCTTGGAGACGGCATCGCCAGCCGTTCGGTTATTTGGATAGTAGGCGGTCGAAATGGCTACAGCAGTTGAATTGCCGACGATCTCGGAAAAATTGAACTGCATGTGACTGGAATCCGTGCGGGTCCAAAAGATCTGGCCAGCGGCGCTTCCTAGCCGCGACCAAACGGTACCCGTCCCACGCCGAAAGTAGCGCGGGTCTTGATGAAGCATAACAGGATAGAAAGCTTCCGTCATCATGTCTCCGATCACGAAATCCGCATAGGATGTTCCCAGGTATCGCGCATAACCCGTCACTCCCTGGCCGAACGACGGCGTCGAGTTCATCAACTGAGATTCGCCGGCGAACAATACGGCCAATGCCACAGTGCCTCGGTCAAACGAATCCTCTGTAGCGATCTTGAATTTCTCCTGGGGAGTAAGTGGCTTGTACGGATTCAAACTCGGGGAGGTCCGGTAGTTGGGAATGATCCAGAATATTCTTTTGTCCTCCGCTTGAGCCACATTCTGCGTCGGCGCGGTCGTCTGACCCTGGGAAAGTTTCGATGAGACTACGAGAAAGGCTAGAAGTAGAACCTGGCCGCGAAACAGCATGTGTTTACGCGGGCACGAATAGAACCAAGCTCAACGCGCGAGCAGATCAGGGAAAGACCGCAGGGCCCGGTGGCAAACTGCCGCATCCAGGACGAATGCAGCGACAGTTTGCCCACCAGCTGCTGGATATTTCCTCCGGGTTTTGAACGGCCTGCTAAAGGGGCTGTACCGCGCGGGCGCGGAAGCCAACGTGCACAGCGATAGCGTCAATGAATCCGAAAGTGGCAGTGTTCTTTCTCGGGCTCCTCATCTCGGCCCAGCTGCGGGCTCAGGTTGCTGGAGCCCCGCTGTCTGGCACAGTCAATGACCCTTCGGGAGCGGTTGTTCCGAACGCCAAAATCTCCGTCAAGAATGTGACTACTGGCGAAGCGACGGAGACTGAGGCCAGTTCGGCCGGAGTCTACAACGTACTGAACCTCGCGCCGGGGGATTACGAAGTTTCCATCTCGGCGGAAGGGTTCGGCACGAAAGTAGCCAACGTGACACTCACGGCGGGAGTCAAGCAAACGATGGACCTGGCTTTGGTAGCCGCTTCCGGCAATGCGGCGAAGCCTTCGCTGGGGGATCTGGGCTTCCCTGCGGATCAGGCCCAGGGAAATGCCCAGGATCAAGCGAGACTCGACAGACGATCGCACATGCTCAAGATGCATCAGCGGTTCGGCTTGATAACGCTCGCTCCTTTGATCGCCACGATCGCGACTTCCGGCCTCGCCGGTGGCAGGCACAGCACCGCGATTGGCCGCGATGTGCAGAGCGATTGCGAAAAGAATACGCACTCGTTCACTTTACCGCGACGGTAACCATGCGGGATGTTGAAATGCCGCCGATGCTGACCAGAACGGGCGCGTCGCCAGTGACGCCCGCCGGAATCTGCGCGTTGATCTGGAGCACGCCCGTCGGCAGAAATGGCGCCGCTCCGGCGTAGAGAACTTGTGCCGGCTGACCGCCGATAGTGACC
>PKZC01000422.1 GCA_003132905.1 Bryobacterales bacterium
AAGTGTTTTTAGACACGGTCTGCTAACCCTGCGATGTTAGGATTCATGGCGGTATTGGGAGTGGCTCCATACCCTTGAGGCCCGCCGCCCCCGGGTACCGCGGTGTTCGATGGAACAGTGGCGTTAGCCGTCGAATTCGCGCGCACCAAGTGCGTATGAGTCGGCATCTGCCCCGTCAGCAGCGTTACATTCGCGACGCCGGCCTTTTCACCCAGCACCACGCCATTTCCGGAATGAACCGGCACAGAGCCTTGCAGGTTCGGAAGCATAAAGTTGGTGCTACCGTTTCCACCGTAAGTAGTCCCAAGCAGCGAGAACAGGGCTTGGAACTGGTTGATCGCCAAAGTTTGACCATTGCACATCTGCCAGCCTTTGGGAGCAAACCCAAAACCAAACATCCTGATCTCGGATAAATATTGATCAGACATTCTCTCATCCTCTCCTTTTCAGTTGTGGCCGCGCGCTAGTTGCGCGAGGGGAACATGCCATACAGCGCAATGATGTACGTAATGCACTGGTACGGCATTCGATTTTCGTGCGGTAGCGACCCGCCCGCAGGCTGAACCATACCTGAGCTCATCGCTACCGATGGCACCGAGGAGGAAAACAGCAGCTGGCCACTTCCGTACGTTCTGCCGGTCGGGTCCGGGGACCCGCCCGTGGATGCGCCCATCACGATGTGACCATGCTGGGGGAGCTGGTTCTGCTGCAACGTCACCGTTTCCGTTCCAGCCTTCTGGCCCAAGACGTAATTGTTGCCCGATGGATCGGTCCCGGCATGGATTGGAATCCGGCCACGAAGATCTGGCAGCTGAAAAGTCGATATGCCGTCTCCTCCGTAGGTCGTGCCCAGCAGCGCAAACAGAGCGTCGAATTGGCTGATACTGAGTGTCCGGCCGTCGCAAAACGCCCAATCGCGCGGCGCGAAATTTCCGGCGAAGAGCCGTAGCTCGCCGATATAAGGGTTACCCATTCTCCTTCTCCTCCTTCAAATGAACTCAACTGCCTTGCCGCTCTCCAGCGGCCTTGATCAGCTTGGTCGCCTTAATCTCCTTGATCGAACACGTACCAATGGTGGTTTCCATCTGTGAATAACGAGAGTGTGAATTGGGCGGCCTTAGCCTGGGTTGGCGAGGGAGTTGAGGCAGTGTCCAGGCTGATGATGGTATCTGTGCCCTGTGTGTTGGCAATAATCTGCGATCCGTCCATGCTTTGACCATTGCTATCCGAAGCAACGTTGCAAGCATTCGGATTGCTGACGGTGCGGCACGTTGCGATCAGCACCACCACGCGCCCCGGAGTTGTGGCGTTCGGTAAGGTGATCGTCGCCGGATTGCCGCTGCTGGCTCCCGCGGTGGCGCTGTTCTGAACCCCGCCCGAATTGTCGACCAGATAATACATATGTGTGTCGGTATCGGAAATCGTAGCGCCGTTGGACAACGCCGTCGTCTGCATGCTGAAAACGTTTCCAGTCGGTCCATTGGTGCCTTGCACACCCGTTGCACCCGCCGATCCAAGTGGCCCGACGCCTCCCGTAACGCCGGTTGGGCCCATGACCCCGTTAGCACCGGTGGACCCCGTTGCACCCTGCAATCCCGTCGCTCCCTGAGCTCCGGTTGAGCCGGTTAGTCCTGTCGCTCCGGTAGGTCCGGTCGGTCCTTGCGAACCCGTCGGACCAGCCGAGCCGTTGGGCCCCGTCAAACCCGTTGCACCAGTGACACCAGTGCCTCCAATGGGTCCTGTGAGGCCGGTCGGTCCGGATGGACCCGTTGAACCAGTCGCACCCGTAGGCCCGGTGATGCCGGTCGGGCCAGTAGCGCCAGTTGTTCCCGTTACCCCGTTCGCCCCAGTGGCGCCGGTCGCGCCCGTCGGTCCTGTTCCGCCGGTGGATCCAGTGGAGCCCGTCGGTCCGGTAGCCCCAGTTGGGCCGCTAGCTCCGTTTGCGCCCGTCGCGCCCGTGGACCCGTTTGGCCCGGTAACTCCGGTTGGACCGGTGGGACCATTGGCTTCCACGATGTTGATGATCAGTTGCGCCGGATGGCTGGTCTCGATGTTCTCTTTGGAATCGAGCACAACATTCGCGCCGCCAGTTCCCGTGATCTCCAGTCCGAAATTAGTAGCCGGATTGGCGATCCAGGCTTGCACTTGACTGGTCACATTTACCAAAACGAAAGAATTCGCCGTCGTGACGCTTGCGGACGCAAAAGGGCTGCCCGCCGTTGTCGGGCGGGTGGCGTAAGTCACCGTGTTCTCATTCCAGCTGGATGTCAGCAGCGTGAAATTCAAAGTGCCGCCGGTCGTCACCGTATCCGCAAAAACCTGCAGGTAGGCATCGTTCACCGCCGTAGCGGGGGAATATGCCGAGAGATTGAACTGCACTAACGCCGCCTTGCCCGATGCGACGTTCAAACTTCGCGCGGGAACCACACCGTTGTAGTTCGTGCCTGGCGCGGCGGAATTGATAGTAACGTCACCCACCAACGTGGCCTCCGAAGCCCGCAAGCCCGGAACCAGGAGCGAGCCCGCTAGGAGTAGGACCCCGCTGGGCCCGATCAACGATTGTATTCTCATTCTCGTTCTCCTCTCGTTTCGCTCTCGCTCATTGGCTGTCACACGAACCAGAATTGACGGTGACATCGACCAGTCGTGTGAGGTACCACAACGATGTCCCATCGCTGACAAACTCCGCCGTGCTCGTGACGGTACAGGTGGTTGCCTGGCCTGTCAAGTTAGCGGAGTTGTGATTCAAAATATGATCGCCGACCTGGACCTGGATAGTGAACGGGTTTGTTCCCGTGTAATTGCTTGAGGCCTGGAACAGGATCAGCTTTCCCGCCGCGCTGTTGGCGTGGGGTAGGGTAATCGTTGCCGGGGAGCTATTATTCACCAGGACTGTACGGTGCACATCCGAGTCGGAGATGGTGGTCCCAGACGACAGTGGTCCTTCAACGTTCCACTGGTTCGAAAATGCGGGGCCAGGGGGGGCCTGCTGCTCCGGGGGCGCCGCTAGGTCCCTGTGCGCCGGGCGGGCCCTGATTACCAATCATCCCCTGTGGACCGGTCGGACCCATTGTTCCCGTGGCCCCTGCAGTGCCATTCATGCCTGTCGGACCCGCCGGTCCTTGCGGGCCTGTGGGACCGGTCCCGCCTGGCACTCCGGTTGGACCAATTGGACCTGCGGCCCCGATCGAACCGGGGGTTCCGGTCGCTCCCTGAGGACCGGCAGCGCCGGTATTGCCTGCCGGACCCATCGGGCCAGTGGCGCCGGACGGCCCTGTAAATCCAGTTGCACCCGCGGGTCCCGCCATGCCGGTATTGCCTGTCGGACCCATCGGTCCAGTGCTGCCGGTAGCGCCAGTGGCACCAGTTGCGCCCGTCGATCCCGTCGGACCGGGTGCGCCAGTAGCGCCAGTGGGTCCCACCGAGCCAGTGGATCCGGTAGAGCCGGTTGGACCCTTGGTCCCAGTAGCCCCGGTCGGACCTGCAGTTCCGTTAAACAAGATCACCAGCGCCGCTGGGTGACTGGTAGCTTGATTCTCTTTGCTATCGAGAACCAGGCTGGCGTTCCCTTGCGCTGTGATGATGAACCCGTCGTTGGGAGCTCCGTTTAGCCAAGCCACCACTTGGCTGGTTACATCGATCTCGATGTATTGATTGATGGTGGTAATGGGAATGCCGCTCTGAATGGTTGCGCCCGGTCCGGGTACGGGGTTGGTGACGCCGTTGACAGTGTTCTCAGACCAAGGGGCATTCGCCAGGGAAACAGTAATCGATCCGAAGGCCGAAATGTTGTCCACGAAGATACGCAGTTTCGCCGAACTTACATCGGCGCTCGTTGCGCCCGGCGGCAATTTCGTCAAATCGAACTGCAACAAACCTTCCGAATTATTCGCTCCGCCGATATCGATTAGCGGTTGCGCGCCGTAGTTGTTCGGGTCGCCAGGATTAATGTAAGCGTCGCCCGCCAGCGGCGCGAAGCCGGCCAGCAGCATCCCCGGAAGGAAAAGAGCCAAGCCGATTGCGGCGATCCGGATTCCATTCGATTTTGTTGGCATCTTCATGTTATTCGTCCTCCGACAACAGATACCAATGGCCGCTTCCATCCGAGATGAACTGAGCCCAGTTGGCGCTGTTCTCGAAGAACGTGCCTTGAGGGTTATACGGAGGGGTGCCGCCGCCTGCCCCGTTCGCGGCAGCCACAGAGCTTACTCCCAGAATCTGGTCGGTTCCCGTCGGGTAATAATCCGTGAAAGCGTTGGTGTAAGGATTGGTGCTCAGCACTGCGATCACCTGACCGGCTGTAGTCGCTGGTGGTAACTGCACGTTATAGGGACCGCCAAAGCTCTGGTCGGCCGTCGTGCTTAAAAGGAAGAAATGATCGGTGGTGTTAGCCGGGATGACGACCGTTGCCGTCGATTTATCGTAGTTCCCCAGGTTGACGATGGCATAGGTCGTATTGTTAAACAGGCCCGTAGGCCCCGTTGCTCCCTCGGGTCCCGGGTTGCCGGCCCCTCCCTGCGGACCTTGACTTCCGTTAGGGCCTTGCGCCCCTATCGCACCTGCGGGTCCAACCGATCCCTGATTCCCGAGCGCGCCATTTGGTCCGGTCGGCCCCGCGGCCCCGGCGGGTCCAACTGATCCGTTACTGCCAGTATTCCCTTGAGCTCCTTGCACGCCCATCGCGCCGCTAGCTCCGGTTGCGCCGGGAGTTCCATTCGAACCGATTGCGCCCGGAGACCCGCTCGGACCGGTGGGTCCGGTTGTACCCGTAAGGCCAGGCGGACCCATCGGTCCGGCAGATCCTACTGCGCCGGTGGATCCCGTAGCTCCGGTCGGTCCAGTGAAGCCAGTCGCGCCGTTCGGCCCTTGCGGTCCGGTAGGTCCGGCCACTGTTCCGGTTGGGCCTGTCGGCCCTGTTGAGCCTTGTGCTCCGGTAGCGCCGGTCGGACCCGTGGGACCCATGGCCCCGGTTGGGCCAGTAGCTCCTGACGGACCCGAAAGATAGATTTCGAGGACCGCTTGGTGGCTGGTGCTTGGGCTTTCTTTCGAATCGAAGAAAACGTAAGTGGAGGTTGGGTCCGCTACGATCAGGAAACCGTTGTTGGTGGCGCCGTTCAGCCACGCTTTTACCTGCGTCGTAACATCGATCACAATGTAGGCTTCCGCAACGCTAATGGGCACGTCCATGGCTACCGGATTTCCAGGAGTTGGATAGCCCGTGCCAGTTACGGTGGCTTCGTTCCAGGCGCCGTTCGCCGCGTAAATATCCACGGCGCCGGCTTGCCGGATCGTACTGACGAACAATCGTAAGCTGGCGTTTGAAACCTGGGCTGCCGTAGTCCCTGCCGGAAGCGCTGCGAAACTGAACTGCAACAGTCCTTGAGAATTCGCTGGACCACCGATATTAATCGTCGCCAAGGCGCCGGAAAAACCAGCCCCGCCAGGGTTGAAGTAGGCGTCGCCCACCAACTGCACCTGGTCCGCCCAGATGACGCTTTGCAAAAACGAAGCCAAGCCGACAGCCAGTAAAATCCTGGAGCTTCTCATTCGCCCTCCCGTGCCGTATCCTCGCTTACCCTTTCGGCAAGCAATGGTTGGACCCCGCGCCAGCCTACGCTATATTTTTCATTTGCTGCGCCGCTGCCGCTAAACCGATTCATAAACGAGAAAACCAATCGCGTAAGCACACGAACAGTGCTTTAATACATGCCGCGTCCCGCAAGACACTGGTCCAGTAACCTTACTCTTCAATTAATCTTTGAAAGCGTACCAGTATTTTTCGCGAAATACAATCGGTAACGGTACCGTGGTTACCATTGACAACACGCCCGCCCAGGAAAAGAGCGCAATTGTAGCAACGCAATTGTCATTTCAGGCGCAAGGAGAGCGGCAGAACCGTGTGTCTGCGATGCGGCGCGGCTTTCGGCGAAGGGTTTCGCTAAGGATTACTTCGTGGCCGGGTCGGCGCTTTCCGGATCCAGGCCCAGTGCGAGGATAGCGGCTTTGGCGCGTTCCTTATCGAACTTGCCGTCACGCGCCAAACGCGCCAGAGTGGCCGCCGCGATGGCTTCCGCTCCGTTCTCGAAGTGCTTCCGCAAGTATTCCCGATTCTCGCTGCGCCCGAAGCCGTCGGTTCCAAGCGTGACTAAACGATTGGGGAGCCAGGGCGCGATTTGATCGGCCACCACTTTCATGTAATCGGTGGAAGCGATAATCGGTCCGGACACGCCTTCCAGTGTTTGCAGAAGATAAGGTTTGCGTTCGGGCTCGGTGGGATGCAAACGGTTCCAGCGCTCCACTTCCAAAGCGTCGCGCCGCAATTCGTTATAGCTGGTGATGCTCCAGACATCGGCTGCAACCTGATACTGCTCGGCCAGGATCTTCTGCGCGCGCAAAGCTTCATTCAGAATTGGGCCGCTTCCAAAAAGCTGCACTTGGGGGTTGCCATTTTCAGCCGCTTTGAAGCGATACATGCCGCGCAGGATTCCCTTCGCTACGCCTTCCGGCATCGCGGGCTGTGCGTAGTTTTCGTTATAGATGGTCAGATAATAGAAGCGGTCTTCCATCTCTTCATACATCCGCCGTATGCCATCCTGGATGATCACCGCGATTTCAAAGGCGTATGCCGGATCGTAGCTGCGGCAGGTGGGTACGGTGCTCGCCAGCACTAAGCTATGCCCGTCTTGATGCTGCAGACCTTCGCCGGATAACGTGGTTCGGCCCGCGGTGCCACCCATCAAAAAGCCTTTGCCGCGGGAATCGGCGAACGCCCAAATGAGATCTCCGATGCGCTGGAATCCGAACATCGAATAGTAAGTAAAGAACGGAATCATCGGTACGCCGTAATTGGAGTACGAAGTTCCCGCCGCCGTGAACGACGACATCGATCCGGCCTCGTTAATGCCTTCTTCCAGGATCTGGCCGTTCTTAGCTTCCTTGTAGAACAGGAAATTCTCGCTGTCCACCGGCTTGTAAAGCTGGCCCCGGCTGGCATAGATGCCATATTGCCGGAATAACGACTCCATGCCGAATGTTCTGGCTTCGTCCGGGATGATCGGCACAATGTACTGGCCCAGGTTCTTGTCTTTGAGCAGCAGCGTGAGCACGCGCACGAACGCCATGGTGGTGGACACTTCGCGCCCTTGCGATCCGGCCACCGATTCGGCGAAGGTCTCAAGCGGCGGCACTTGAATGCTGATCTTGGGCGTCGAGCGCGCCGGAAGGCTGCCGCCCATCGCTTCCCGCCGTTCGCGGATGTAGCGCATTTCGGGGCTGTCGTCCGGCGGCCGGTAGAATGACGCTGTGTGAACGGTCTCTTCGGAAATGGGGATGTCGAAGCGGCGGCGGAAATAAATCAACTCGTCTTCGTTCAGCTTCTTCTGCTGATGCGTGACGTTGCGGCCTTCGCCGGCTTCGCCCAGTCCGTATCCCTTGACGGTTTTAGCCAGGATCACCGTGGGCGCTCCGGTATGATCCAAAGCGCGCTGGTAGGCGTTGAACACCTTGAGCGGATCGTGGCCTCCGCGCCGCAGCGCGCCCACTTCTTCGTCCGACAAGTGCTCCACCAGTTTTAGCAGCTCCGGATATTTGCCAAAAAACTCTTTCCGGGTATAAGCGCCGCCTTTGGCTTTAAAATTCTGATATTCGCCGTCCACGCACTCATTCATGCGCTTGACCAGCAATCCGGTGGTGTCGCGAGCCAGCAAATCGTCCCAATTGCTGCCCCACAAAACTTTGATGACGTTCCATCCGGCGCCGCGGAAATGAGTTTCCAGTTCCGTAATGATTTGTCCGTTGCCGCGTACCGGCCCATCCAGCCGCTGCAGATTGCAGTTCACGACGAAAATCAGGTTGTCTAACCGCTCGCGCGAGGCCAGAGCAATCGCCCCAAGCGACTCTGGTTCGTCGGTTTCGCCGTCGCCCAAGAAAGCCCAAATCTTGCGCGCTGTCACCGGGATGATCCCGCGATTCTCCAGGTATCGCATGAAGCGCGCCTGGTAAATGGCATTGATGGGGCCAAGGCCCATCGAGACCGTCGGAAACTGCCAGAAATCCTTCATCAGCCACGGATGCGGATAGGAGGACAACCCCGGATGTTCCCGCAATTCGTGCCGGAAGTTTTCCAGGTGCTTTTCGTTCAGACGGCCTTCCAGATACGCTCGCGCATATTCGCCCGGTGAGGCATGGCCCTGGAAGTAGACAAAATCCCCCGGCTCATCTCCGTGCCGCGCGTGGAAGAAGTGGTTGTGTCCCACCTCGGCTAACGTTGCAAGCGAAGCATAGGTGGAAATATGGCCGCCGATGCCGCTGTCGTGTTTGTTGGCGCGCACCACCATGGCCATGGCATTCCAACGGATGAGGCTCTTGATCCGCCGCTCAATGGCGCGATCGCCCGGATAAGGCACTTCTTCATCCACTGGGATGGTATTGATATAAGGCGTTTTCAGCCCGCTGGGAGTCTGGACACCATAGAGGGCCGCACGGTCTGACAGGCGCGCGAGCAGGTAGGCGGCGCGTTCTACCCCACCCTCCTCCACGATACCGTCCAGGGCCTCCAGCCATTCGCTGGTCTCTTGTGCGTTGGGATCCTCGCTGGTTACGAGTTTTGTTGCAAGCATGGGTTTGAATTCGGGTCACTTTCAACATAGCATTTGTGAGACTACCGGAGCTTTTGACGGCCTGATGGCTTCGACAAAACCTGATGGCTTTCGCTAACGTGGCGGGCTAGCAAGGACGGGGCTGGGTGAATCGGCGGTGTTCAGCCAAAACGGCCACAGCGGCAACTATTGCTATGATAGCTCGGCTGGGAGGCGATCGAGTTCCGGCGTGGGTCCGCGTCGTCGAGACTCACGTTTCGATTCCTCCCAGCCTTCCGAGGCCCGCACCGATCGCGGGTATAACACGTTACTTCCCGCGCGCGCGCCTGTTCCTCGATGTGCGCGCCCGAGAAAGCTCCGTCAACGGGCCGCCGTTTCCGAGGGATCCTGGCGGACACTTTGCGCAGCCAGTTTCTCTCGACCGGAAACGGGCAATGCGGTCGCTCCGACACCAAAGAATAGTAATCGCCTTCTCAACCAAATGCAGCTCCCGGCGCAGCCTCTTTAGCCGCACGTTGACCAAGCGCACAGCCACTCTCGTGTCGTTCTCTGACGACTTTGCGACCAGATTCGCCTGCATTCTTTCTTCAATCCTTCGCCCCGGGCACGCTCTGTGACATTCCAGTTTAGGCGTAACTGTGGACAGTGACTATCAGGATGTCTGTGAATTTGTTGTCCGATTTTGGACTACAAAAGCGTGCGGTTGTCAGTTCCCTGACTTAGTCGACGAGCTTATTCTGGATGGCGTAATGGATCAGTTCGGCATTGGTCCGCATGCGCATCTTTTCCATGAGACGCGCCCGGTAGGTGCTAATGGTTTTGTCGCTCAGAGATAATAGCTCGGCAATTTCGCT
Source organism: Bryobacterales bacterium (assembly GCA_003132905.1). The sequence continues at coordinate 9,452 of PKZC01000422.1, forward strand.
GAGAGTCTTGCCGGAAGCGATCAGGCGCATGACCTGGAACTCGCGATCGGACAAGGTCTCATCCGGCGGCCGGTCGACGCCACGTTCCAGATCGACGATCAGCTTCTCCGCCAGCGCCGTGCTTAAATACTTGCCGCCTTCGAGCACTTTATGAATGGCTCTTGATAGTTCCGCCCGAGGGCTGTCCTTAGTGATAAATCCGGCGGCCCCTGCTTTGAACGCACGGCGCGCGTATTGCTCCTCGGAATGCATGGTTAGCACCAGCACGGGAAGACGGGGACGGCTTTGCTTCAGCTCTTTGAGCACTTCCAGTCCGCCCTTGCCGGAGAAAGAGAGATCCAGCACCACGGCGTCCCAATCTTCTGCCAGCGCCATACGAAGCGCCTCCTCGGGAGTGCCGGCTTCGCCGCAGGAAATAGTGCCGGGTTGTTCGTCCAGCAGTCTTTTCACGCCGTCCCGAACCACTTCGTGATCGTCGACAATCAAAACCTTGTGCATCATTTCGCTCCCGCGGAGTTTGCTCTGGCGAGTGGCACGCGAACATGCAATGTGGTGCCTGCGTCCTTTACTCCGGCAATCTCCATTCGGCCTCCAATTAAGTGAGCGCGTTCCTGCATGCCGAGCAACCCCAGGGACGCTCTACTGAGAATTTCTTCTTGCGAAATGCCCCGGCCATTATCGTTCACCGTCACCATGAACGTTTCATGCTCTATTGTCATGGTCACGCTAACCTGGGTGGCTTGGGCGTGACGGATGATGTTCGTCAAGGCTTCCTGCACGATACGGAACACGGAGGTGGATTCCACTTCGCCTAAAGGAATGCTGGACAGCGTGCAATCGCAGCGGCATTCAATTCCGGTTCGCGCCTGGAACTGCTGCGTCTGCCATTCCACGGCTTCCATCAAACCCAGATCGTCCAGGATGCTGGGGCGCAATTCGGACGCGATGCGGCGCACCACGTCGATGGTAGTGTCGGTCAGGCCGAGCATGGTGGCTAGTTTTTCCTGCATCACCGCCTTTAAAGGCCAAGAATTAGTTGGCTCTTCCAGCATCTTTTTCATGGCTTCGAGCTCCCATCGCAAACCGGTGAGAACGCCGCCCATGTCGTCGTGAATCTGGTGAGCGATCCGGGCCGCCTCCTGCTCGCGCGCCGATTGCAGGCTGGCGGACAAGGCGCGCAGTTGCTCGCTGCTGGCTTTGAGACGATCTGCCGCTTCTTTGCGATCCGTAATATCTTCAGCCACGCCGCCAACGCGGTACACTTCTCCGGCCGCATTGCGAATCGGGAAGCCCCGGTCGCGCAGCCAACGAACCTCTCCTTCTTGGGTCACGATCCGGTATTCGATTTCAAATTCGGTCCCAGCCAGCGTCGGCCCCAGCTCCAACAGCCACGACCGGTCTTCAGGATGGAGGCCGTCGAACTCCGGACCGGCCGTATACAGACTTTCGCTGCTTCTGCCGCAAACTTTTTCATACATGGGGCTGACATAAAGCAATTGCTTGAAGTCCGGCGACCTTAACCAAAACACTTCCCGTATATTGTCGGCCAACTGGCGGAACCGTTCTTCGCTTTCACGCAGCGCTTCTTCGGCCAGTTTGCGCTCGGTAATATCATTGGCTACCCCGGCGATTCGGTATACCTGCCCAGACTGATCGCGGATGGGGAAACCGCGGTCGCGAATCCAGCGCAACGACCCATCGGCGTGGTAGATGCGAAATTCGATATCGAATTCCTTTCCCTCCGCGCTGCTCATGATCTGCTCCATCCGCTCGCGATCGTCCGGATGAATCATGTGCAGGAACGGTTGATAGTCGGTATCTTGATAGCGTTCCCCGGGAGAGCGGCCAGATATACGTTTGTACGCGGGGCTGAGATAAAGCACGCGTTTAAAATCTGGCGTTTTGATCCAAAACAGGTCGTGGATGTTTTCCGTCAGCTGGCGGAACCGCTCTTCACTCTCCCGCAGCGCCTCTTCGGCCTGTTTGCGGCGGGTGATGTCCTGGCCGATGCCTATGGTCGTGCCGTCCGCCAAGTGAAGCATGGCCCAGGACGTGTCGATCACCCGGCCGTTGCGGACCTTGGTTTTGAAGTCCGCCCACTCCCCTTCGGAATTCCAGACGAAATTCCGGACTTGTTCACGATAGGCGGGATCCGGATAGTTCTCCGCGAGGATGTCTACGTTGTCCCTCCGGATCTCTTCCATGGACCATCCCAGCGTCTGTTCCCACTCCCGGTTGACCAGGCTGATCTCATAATTCGCATTGCCGAAATTGATCATCACAGGGATGTGATCGAAGATGGTTTGCAGCATGGCCTTCTGTTTCCGCAATTCCTGTTCGGCCTGCTTCCGTTCGCTGATATCCTGCCCGATGCGGATCGTGGCGTCATCGGAGAGTCGCACCACCGCCCACGAGGTATCGATCACTCGTCCATCTTTCAATTTGGTTTTGAAGTCGGCCCACTCGGAAGTCGCGTTCGCCACACAGTCGAAAGCGCGCCGACGTTCTTCCGGATCCGGGAAATATTCCTGATAGAAATCTGCGTCTCGCCTCTCCGGATCCGCCTTGGAACCTAGTACGCGCTCCCATTGAGGATTCACCATCCGAGTGCGGCCATCTTTGTCGGCGAGCCTAAGAATCACCGGAACGTGGTCGAAAATGGTTTGCAGAATCTCTTTTTGCTGCCGCAGGTCTGCTTCCACCCCCTCGCGCCGGGCGATCTCTTCGCGCAGTTCGGCGTTGGCCTCTTCCATCGCTCTGGTGCGCTCTTCCACCCGCAGTTCCAGTTGCTCATTCGCCAGATGGGTTGCGCGCTCGGCCCTAAGCAACAGCCGCCCTTGCAGATGGGCCTTCAGCGCCAGATGCGCGAATACGCCAAAGACAACGGCTCCGATCGTCGCCCCAATGAATGCCAGGATTGAGGAGATGCCGCTCGGGCGCGCGGGTGAAAACGCCCGCAGTAGTTCAAGGCGGACAACAAGTACAAATATGCTGCCGCCGATGGACGCCCACAAGGGCTGGCGAAACTCAGCCAGGCTAATGTCCACCCCCACGGCCACCGCGCCAATCCCTAGTAGCAGGAAGCCTACTGATGCAGGAAATCCCATGCGGGTGATGTCGCCTAACCCGAACGCTCCACCGGCGCCCCAGATAACGCTGACCCCACACGCCGCCGCAATCGACGCAACCGCCACGCCGGCCGTGCCAAGAATCGAGGATCGTCTCCGGATCGGGCCGATCTGAGCCACCACCAGGCCTACTGCGTATACGACGAAGCACAGCGCGCTTGCCGGCCCCATCCCCGACGCCGGGAGCGACGCAGCAACTAATAATAGCGTCAGCGCGGAGCCGATGAATGTGAGTCGCGGCCTGCTGAAAGCGGTCCCTAATAGGGCCAGACCGGTCAGTGCAAAACCGACCGCTGCGGCGCTCCTCATGGGTGGCAGCCCGGGCGCAATCCGAACCAGAACGCTCGAGTGAATTGTCCACCCCGTCAGTACGACCAAGGCGAGCAGAATGGACAGTGCTCCGCACAACACGGTAGTCATTCTGGATATAGACATGCTTGCCCCGCTCCCAGCGATCGGTGGAGCGGAGTGGCAGCGCACCTTACCGAACCGCAATCCATGTGGTAAATGCCTGACCACATGGAGGGAAAGCATATCACACTACTGCCGGTAACCTGGCGTTAAGAGTGTGCGTCTTATGATTTCGCGCAACAGGAGTGAGTACTTACTTATGGCAGCCGTCCCCGTACCCCCCGATCCACCGAAGCCCTGTGAGGCCCCTGCCCGCCCCCCGCGCATGCCCGGCGAGGACCGCCGCCGGCAGCTTCTGCGCGTAGCTATCGAAAGTTTCGCCCGAAATGGCTTCAGCGGCACGAAAACAAAGGACATAGCCGCTGCCGCCGGCGTCAGTGAGGCCATCCTTTTTCGCCACTTCGCCAGCAAGGAAGATCTTTATCATGCGATTTTGGACGAAAAGGAAGCCACCATGGGGGGTGGGCGATGGTTCGAGGAAATGACTGAGCTAGCCGAGCGCCGGGACGACCGGGCGCTGTTTCAATGCGTGGCCCAGCAAATGATTCGCTCTTTTCGCGAGGACTCCGCGTTTCACCGGCTCTTGCTCTACGCTTCGCTTGAAGGGCACTTGCTGGCGGATCTCTTTCACGAACGCTTCGGGCTTCCGATGGGCGATTTTCTTTCCCGCTACATTGCCTTGCGGCAAAAGGAAGGCGCTTTTCGCGAATGCGATCCCGGAGTCGCTGTGATGTTTGTGGTGGGATCGACCCTGCATTACGCCATGGCTCGCCACGTTTTGGGAGCCAAGAATTTTCTAGCCACCGACGAATTAATAGCGGAGCAGTTCGTGGATTTGATTCTGGACGGTCTGGAACAGGTTCCGGAAACGGGCCGTATAGCAAAAGGAAAGACGTAATTTCATGGCAAGCCCTAGAACCTCGCAATCCGTGTTGGTAAGCGTGGCGGCAATCGCGCTACTCGCCGCTGCCGGATGCAGCAAAGCCGGTAAGGAAATCTCTCTGACGGAAGCCGCCACCGGGCCGGCCAAGATGGTCAAAGTATCCACGGTGCGCGCTGTCACGCGCCAAGTCTCGTCTTCAGTGCAGGTGACGGGGAGCTTTCTCGCCGAGGAATCGTCGGACGTCGCGCCTCCTGCCGCGGGGCGGGTGATTGCCACTCCGGTGGACGCGGGCGCGTTCGTCAAAGAAGGCCAGATCCTGGCCAAACTGGAGGATCGCGACGCGCAACTCAGGCTGCAAGCCGCTCTGGCCTCCGAGCAGCAAGCCGAGGCAAGCCTGCGTCAGGCCGAATCTCATATCGGCTTGGCCGAAGGCGGAAAATTCGACGCCAATAACGTACCCGAAGTGCTTTCGGCGAAAGCGTCGTATGATTCGGCAGTGGCGCAAGCCAAGATGTCGGAGGCCGATGCGCAGCGTTACGATGCGCTGATCAAGACCGGCGACGTTTCACAAAGCGCCTACGATAAAGCGCGCACGCAGGCCGATACGGCCAAGGAACAGACCAATTCCGCGCGGCAGCTCTATGAGGCGTCGCTCAATTCGGCGCGCCAAAGCTTTCAGGGAGTAATCAACGCACAGGCCTCGCTGGCAGGCGCGCGCGCCCAAACCTCCATCGCGCGTAAAGCTGTGGACGACACCATCATCAAGGCGCCGTTCACCGGTTACATCAGCGCGCGGCCCGTTGCGGTTGGCCAGTACGTGGCGCTCACCGCCAAGATCGCGACCCTGGTTCGCGTCACGCCTATCAAGCTGGAACTGCAGGTTCAGGAATCGAACGCGCCGCAGTTGAAAATCGACGCCGACGTCGAAGCCAGCGTTCCCGGCTATCCGGGCCGTACCTTCCATGGCACCGTGACGTCGATCAATCCCACGGTCGATTCCAATTCCCGTACTGTTTCGGTGGAAGCGAAATTTGCTAACGCGGATTTGGCGCTGAAGCCCGGAATGTTTGCCACCGCGCGCATTCTTTTGAACGGCAGCAGCGTGGGAATCTTCCTGCCTCGCGCCGCTGTGCTGACCGATTCCAGCACCAACTCCTCGCAAGTATTCTTCATTCGCGACGGCAAGGCGCGCGTGGCCGTGGTTCAATTGGGCGCCGTTGACGGCGACATGGTCCAGATTTTGTCGGGCATCACTGCCGATTTTGTGGTGGTTACCAACCATCTGCAAGATTTGTTCGATGGCGAGCCGGTGGATACCACAGCGGTGCCGGCGGCTGGTCTTGTATCTGGCGGAGGAGGAGAATAGCCCGTGCATAAACTCGCGGAACTCTGTGTCAAACGGCCTGTTTTCGCCACCATGCTCATCGTCGCCCTGATGGTGGTGGGCATCTTCTCGTTCTTCACCCTGGGCGTGGATCTGTTCCCGAAAATCGACTTGCCCACGGTATCGGTATCGGTAAGCAATCCCGGCGCGTCGGCCGAGGAAGTGGAAACCGACATCACCAAGCGAATTGAAGACGCCGTCAACACCATCAGCGGCATTGACGAGCTTCGTTCCACGTCGGTAGAGGGACAATCCACCGTCGTTATCACTTTTTCTCTCGACAAAAACGGTGACGTAGGCGCGCAGGAGATCCGCGACAAGGTCAATCTGATCGTCAACGATCTGCCGGACACCGCCAAGGCGCCGGTAGTGCAAAAGTTCGATCCCGACGCTACGCCGATCATGCAAATCGTGCTGTCGTCGCCGCGGCCCCTGCGCGAGGTCACCGAATTTGCGGACAAAAAGATCAAGCCGCAGCTCGAAAACATCAACGGCATCGGACAAATCCAGTTAGTCGGCGGGCTGAAGCGCGAAATCCGCGTCTGGGTGGATCCGGACAAAATGCGCGCCTACAACCTGGCCATTTCCGATGTCGCCAACGCGCTTCGCCAGCAGAATATGGAGATGCCCGCGGGCAATGTGAACGCAGGTGCGCGCGAACTGGCCGTGCGTACGCTCGGCAGGCTAGTAGACCCGGCGCAGTTCAACGAAATCGCCATTGCGACGCGTGGATCGTATGTCGTGAAGCTGCGCGATATCGGTTATGCCGAGGATTCGCAAGAAGAGGCCACCACCGCCGCGCGACTGAACGGCGATCCGGCCGTCACCATGGTGGTGTCGAAACAATCCGGACAAAACACGGTGGCCGCGGCCGATGCGCTCAAAGATCGCATCAAGCAGGTTCAAGCCGTTCTGCCGAAAGATATCCACATTCAGGTCATTAACGACCAATCTATTTTCATCAAGGCAGCGGTGCATTCTCTGGAGGAGCATCTGGTGGAAGGCAGCATCCTGGCAGCGGCCATCGTGTTTGCTTTCCTCGCCAATATCCGCACCACTTTGATTTCGGCGGTGGCCATTCCCACCTCGATCATTTCCACTTTTGCCTTGATGGCTGCCATTGGCTTCGATTTGAACCAGATCACCATGCTGGCGCTGACGCTCATGGTGGGGATTGTCATAGACGACGCCATTATTGTGCTCGAAAATATCTACCGGTTCATGGAAGAGAAGGGCATGTCGCCCTATCGCGCCGCGATTGAAGGCACCAAAGATATCGGGCTGGCCGTGATGGCCACAACGTTTTCGCTGCTGGCCGTGTTCCTCCCGATCGGATTCATGGGCGGGATCGTCGGCCGGTTCATGTCGTCGTTCGGATTCACGGCGTCGTTCGCCATCGCCGTCTCGCTGCTGGTGTCTTTCACCCTGACGCCGATGCTGACCTCGCGCTTCGTCAAGGTGATTCCCAAGCACGAGGGCGGCAAGAAATCATCCAAGGATTCGCGCTTCTTCCGCTTCCTGGATGTTCATTATACGGGCATGCTCGAGTGGTCAATGGCGCATCGCAAGACCATGGTTGGTATTAGCGTGGCGGTGGTCTTGAGCACCGTCCCGCTCTTCATGCTGGTGGGCAAGAACTTTATTCCCGCTGACGACCGCTCGGAATTTCAAGCCAGCGTTCGTGCGCCGGAGGGTACATCGCTGGCCGCGACGGTTACCATTGCCGAGCGCATCGCTCGCGATTTCCGCTCCTTGCCGGGAGTTACCGCCACATTGACGTCGGTTGGAATTGGATCCGCTTCGTTTACCGGTTCGAGCGCCGGTGAATCGAACAGCGCTTCCATTTACGTGAAGCTGGTGCCGCGCGACGATCGCAAGGATACGCAGGATCAAATGATGGCTAAGGCGCGCGAGATTCTGACGCATTATCCCAAGGATCTGCGCAGCAGCGTAGGCCAAGCGGCCGATGGGCCGGGCGGCGGCCAGTCTGACGTGCAGTTCACACTCACGGGTCCCGATCTCGACAAGCTCAACACTTATTCGCAGACACTGCTGGCGAAGTTGAAGGAAATTCCCAAAGTGGCCGACGCGGATACGTCGCTGGTATACGGCAAGCCGGAATTGCGCATCGAGATCGACCGGCAGCGTGCGGCCGATTTAGGCGTGCGAGTGAATGATATCGCGCAGGCTTTGAACACCATGGTAGCCGGCCAGGTGGTTTCGTCTTTTCCATCGGGCGGCGAAGAATACGACGTGCGTTTGCGCGCCGATATGCAATTCCGTACCAGCGCCGAAGGGCTGCGGCAGCTGACGGTTTTTTCGACCAACACCAGGGGCTGGGTGCCGCTCGATCAAGTGGTGCGCATCAAGAGCGGCGAAGCGCCATCCAGCATCGGGCGGCTGGATCGCCAGCGGCAAGTGACGCTGAGCGCGAACGTTTTGCCCGGCGGATCGCAGCAGAAGGTTATTTCCACGCTGAATCAAATGGCGGACGACCTGCACATGGACCCGGGCTATCGCACGGAATTGGTGGGCACTTCCAAAGAGCTGAACCGTACGGCCTACTATTTCATCCTCGCTATCGCGCTGACATTCATCTTCATGTACATCGTGCTGGCGGCCCAGTTCGAATCGTTCCTGCACCCCTTGACCATTCTGTTGACGCTGCCGCTCGCGGTGCCCTTCGGCATCCTGTCGCTGCTGATGTTCCACCAGACCGTGAACATCATGTCGGGGCTCGGTTTGCTGCTGCTGTTTGGAATCGTGAAGAAGAATGCGATTCTGCAGATTGATCACACTAACGGATTGCGCGCCGCGGGGATCGAGCGCTACGAAGCCATCATTCAAGCCAATCGAGACCGGCTGCGCCCCATCCTGATGACCACCACTGCGCTGGTAGCGGGCATGCTGCCGCTGGTGCTTTCTAACGGCGAAGGCAGCGCGAGCAACCGGTCCATCGGCGTGCTGGTAGTGGGCGGACAAACCCTGTGCCTGCTGCTCACCCTGCTTGCAGTGCCGGTGTTTTATTCGCTCTTTGACGATATGAAGCAGTTGCCGATGTTCCGAAAGCTCTCTCGCAAGCGCGATACAAAACGCGATGCCATTTCCGGTTTGGACGTCGTTTCCGGTTTGGATGCCGCGCCTCAGCCCATGCATTTCGAGGGAGGGGAACGCGCGTGATTCGACGAACCATACTCTTACTCCTGATCGGTTTCTCGCTTGCCATGGCGCAGAACCAGACCATGTCGTCGCGGCCCAGCACACTAGTTCCGCCGGTCCGTCCCTTCCGCTTGCCGCCACGCACTGGAATCGAAACCCAAATGGAGATTTCGCTGGACCAGACTTTGGCCATGGCGCTGGCGAACAACAAAGATATCGAATCGTCGCGGATAGACCGGCAGGAATCGGACTATGTGCTGACCGCCGCGCAGGGAGCCTACGATCCGACGCTGAACGTCACCAGTTATTGGGAACAGCAAATCACGCCGATTGCGTCATCGTTGGGTGGGTCGTCCACCGGAAGCCTGACCAACAAAACCTGGCTGGCGGACCCCGGAGTTACTCAGCCCTTGCCCTGGTTCGGCGGAACGTTCAAGACGGATTTGTCGTCCGCCGATGCATATTCGAACAATAGCTTCCTTTCGCTGAACCCGCAGTATGAAACGTCGCTCAATTTTTCCTACACGCAGCCGCTGTGGCGCAACTTGCTGTATGACAGCAATCGCCACCAGATCGACGTGGCGAAGAAGAACCGTTCGCTGACGGATCAGCAGTTCCGGCAGCGCGTCATGACGGTAGTGCTTCAAGCCGAGCAGGCCTATTGGGAGCTTTCGTATGCCAACAACAATCTGCAAGTGCAACTGGATGCCGTTCGCATCGGAATCCAGCAGGACGAAAGCAATCGGCGTCAGGAAGAACAGGGGCTGCTTGCGCCCATCGATGTAGTGGCCGCGCAAACGCAACTGGCAACGTTCGAAGTGGGCGCTTATGCGGCGCAATCTGCCTTGACGGCTGCGGAGAACGCGCTGAAGGAATTGGTGCTGCCGGATCGCTCCGATGCCATGTGGTCCACAGCCATGATTCCCAATACGGCGGAAGACGTCAACGCGCCGTTGACGCCGCTCGCGGACGCCATTGCGGAAGCCGTCGCCAACCGTCCGGAGATTGCCGAAGTGAAGATCAACGGCGAGATCAACGAGAAAGACGTCCGCTATTATCGCGACCAAACCAAACCGCAAGTAAACTTAACTGCGCTCTATACCCGCGCGGGCTTGGCCGGCGTAGTGCTGCCGCCCGGGCCCAATCCGTTCACCGGCGCGTTCGGCCCACTCACNNGAGTTGAATGAACTGTCAGCGCTAGCTGGATTGCCCGCGCTTTCCGGTGTTTCCTTCGGAGGCTCCGCGATTCCTCCGGTGCTGGTGGGAAACTACGGGCATTCGCTCGCGGGGATTTGGGCCGGAGATTTTCCGACCACTGAAGTGCAACTGAATATTTCACTTCCGCTTCGCAACCGAACGGCGGATGCCAACCTCGGCAAGTCGCTGGCCGAGACGCGGCGCATCCATAATCAAATGCAGCAGACCGAGCAGAACGTTCAATCCGACGTTCGCACCGCTATGGAAAATGTGCAAATGGCGCAGCTCCGGCTGCAAGCGGCGCAAGTGGCGCGCGAATCGGCCGAAGAACAATATCAGAGCGAGCAGCGCCAATTCCGCGCCGGAACATCAACGCTTTTTTTGGTGCAGCAGCGTCAAGCAACCATGATCACAGCGCGCAGCCAGGAGCGGCGTTCGCAAGCGGACGTGAGCGAAGCGATCGCTCAATTCCAACTCGCCACCGGAACCATTTTGGCCGAGCGCAACATCACGTTGAAATAGCGCCGCGCTACTTGCCGACGATGTGCCGCGCGTCCTTGTTGTTTTCTTCGCAGACCGATTCCATTAAATCGGTATCCGCGAGCAGACTCGGATTTTCTGTAACGGTCCACGGCTTGGTGTAGGCTTTCGGATCGTCGATGGTGATTTGAATATCCATGTGCCCATAATCTTTGCGGCGGAAACGCTCGATGATATGCGCGGCTTCGGTGAGCGGATGGCCGTTGGTATCCATCCAGATTTTGTCGTTCAGACCGTTGGTTTCGACCACGAAATCGTCGCCTTCCCAGCGGCCGATTGAGTAGCCCTGCCAGGTTGGATTGGGATCTTTGGGAAGCGGTCGGCCATCGGTGAAAATTTCCCGGAAGATGGTGCGTGATTCATAAAGGATGACCGTTTCGCCGGGAAACTGCAGGATCTTGAAGGGTGACGTGACGGCTTCTTTCTCCGGTACGCCGGAGGGTAGGCAAAGATTGTTGGGATCGTCGCGGCCCAGGTTCGCGCGACGCTCCTTGTATAGAGCCGCGGCCCATGGTTGGAAGGGAACTTCATCGGGCTTTAAATCGGCGGCGATGCTGATCAAATACTTCAGCCCGTTCGGCATCCAGATGCCGGTGATATCGGGCTTGCCGTCTTTGGTTCGCGGCAGCGGCGCCGACATGTCGATCTTGCCGTCTTTAGTTCGCGGCGCGCCTTTGGTGGGGTAGTTCAGCCACTGGCCTTGCGCCGTCGCGAGGAAAAGCAGAAAAGCAAATGCGCCTAGAAATGTTTTCACGACTATTCCCCCACCAGGTGCTTCAAGTCTTTATTGTTTTCGCTGCAAATGAATTCCAGCAGCGTGGTATCGGGGAGCAGGTGCTCGTGTTCGGTGACGGTGAATGGATGCAGAAAGGTTTTAGGATCGTCGACCGTGATCTGAATATCGAGATGGCCGATGTCCCGGCGGCGATAACGTTCCGTTACGTGCAGCGCGTCACTGTGCGGCGTTCCCGCGTTATCGAGCCACGTAAGGTCGTTGAAGCCGGCAGTATCGATCACCAGCGAATCGCCGTCCCACTTTCCGACGGAGTAACCATTCCAAGCCGGTTGTGGATCTTCGGGAAGGCCACGGCCGTCCATGAACACCTGGCGAAAGGTGGTGAAAGCTTCGTACAAAATGACAACTTCCTCGGACGATTGTAAAATCTTGAAGGGGTTCGGGACCGAATCGATTCTGGGTACGCCGGGGAGCGTGCAGTTGGCGTCGGGATCTTCCTTGCCTTTGGTGGCCTGGCGATGCAGAAAAATGGCATTGGCCCAAGGACGCATCGGCATGGGAGTTCCATCCGCGCCGATATAGGTGAGGTAGTTCAAAGTATCGGGCGACCACACGCCCGAGAGATCCGGTTTGCCATCAGACAATCGCTGAACGGGCGCGGTGATTATTACTTTGCCGTCCTTGCCTCGGGGGACACCCGCGTCCAGATAGTTAAGCCATTGGGCCATCCCCGCTTGCGAAGCTATCAGCGTCGCAACGCAGGTCAGAATGATTTTCATTTTACTGCCTCACTTCTGTTTCACTGCTTCAGTCCGTATACGAACAGGGAATTTCCCGCAGAGATCGCGACATACTGCTTACCATTTACCGAGTAACTCATCGGCCCCGCTGACACCTGGCCGCCCACTACCGCTTTCCACAATAGTTCGCCATCACGGGCATTCATCGCCATGAAATAACCTTCGCGGCCTCCGGTAAACAAAACGTCTGAAGCTGTTGTTAGAATGCCCGCCGCCCCGGCGGCAGTTTGCCAACCTTCAAAAGT
>PKZC01000055.1 GCA_003132905.1 Bryobacterales bacterium
ACAATTCCCCACGAAATGCGCGAAACATGGCGCCATTACGAATCCTCGCGAGGGATGAGTGGGCAAGCTAAAAGATGAACTTCGCAAGAAATATCGAACGCCGCGCGAAGCTCTGCTGGCTCTCGGCCTCGATGAGAAACTGCTCGACGTTTCCCGTCTTGCCTTCGATGGAGNNTGGAGCCAAGCACATGACCAAGAAGCCCACGTGCATTGAATATCTGGCCGTCACCCGCACGGCCACTGCGCTCAACCCGCTTCTGGCAATGGACAAGAAAGTGGAATACGGCCCGATCTTCGCCGGCCTGACCACCAAAAACGTCAAGGAACGCAAGCCGGTCATTCTCGACGGTTTGAAAAAGGCGCTGAAGGGCAAGACGATCGCCAAGGACGCCAGCATGGAGCACGTCGCTGCCATGCTCGATAAGCTCGAACATACCCCGGAACCGAAGTTCGACGAATCGGTATCCGAGCCGCAGCATAAGGCGATGGAAGCTGCCGCGCATGGTTCATCCAACCTCGGCATTCCGGCCAAGGTCGGGGAGGAATTTGCCGATGCCGACAAGGGCAAGAGCTTCATCGACATGCTGATGGACTGGATGGGCGGTCGCGATGCCGCAAAGCCCTTCGGTGAGGACGACATCGAGAACCTGAAAAAGATGCACGAGGATTCAATGCCGAAGAATGGCGTCGGCGACGAAACCGCGATGGAAGCCGACGACGAGAAAGAGGACGAGGAAGAGGCCAAAAAGAAGAAAGAGGCCGAGGATAAGACCGCCAAGGACGAGGCTGAAGCGGAGAAAAAGAAGGATGCCGGAGCTATGGACGCGCGCCTGAAAGGCATGGTCACTTCCGACCAGATGAATCAAGCGATCACCGCTGCCGTCAAGAAGACGCAGCAAACCGCGACCGAGGCTGCTGAGGCCCGCGCGTTTGTCGAAGTCTTTGTCGGTAAGCTCCCGATGGCGCTGGATACCGCAGAGAAAATCCACCGCGCCGCCGCCGTTTCGATGGAGATCGAGGGCGCGGAGACAATCCACGCTTCCGCACTGCCGACGCTGATCAAGACGTTGGGCACTGCGAAACGCACGGCAGAAGATACCGACAGCAATTCCCGTATGGCGCTCGATAGCGTCAGCGCCGCCGACGCTTACGACTACTTCCCCGAGGCTCAACGAATCGGCAACGGTTAACCGGCGCGCGCGGACCTTGAGGAAAGACAGAGGATAGGAGAGCACGATGCCGTTCTGGGGCCAGGAACAAGTACAAAACCAACCCGCACAGGGCGTCGCGGGCGACCGCGCCTCCCAAAATCCAATGTCCACCTTCGATGCAGGGCCTGGTGGCCTAGTCGCGGGGCCGAACGGCGTGACCGTCGGCGGCTTTGCGTGGGTCACCCCGCCGACCGATCCGAACGGCACCAACCAGATCGCCAACAGCTACGGTGCCGGGAATACGGCAGGTTTTGTCTACAACGACCTGCAGGCGCTCGATACGATCTTCCTGTCCGATGCCGGCATGACCATCCCGCAGGGCCTCCCGGTCGCGCTTGCGAACCAAGGCGACTTCTGGGTGATCAATAACGGCACGACTGAGGTTCAGGTGGGCCAGAAGGCCTACGCGAGCTATTCAAGTGGTGCCGTGAGCTTTGCCGTCACCGGCTCGCCGACTCAATCGGCGACATCGACGGCCAGCACGATCGCCGCGCAAACCTTCTCGGTCACCGCGTCCATCGCTGGCGACGTTATGACCGTCTCCGCTGTTGGTTCCGGCACCGTGTATCCGGGAGCCACCATCGCCGGGACCGGTGTAGCCACGGGCACGCAGATCAGCTCACAGCTGACCGGCACCAGCGGCGGCACCGGGACATACCTGCTCAGTGTCAGCCAGCAGAAGAGCATCGCCTCCGAGACGATCACCGGCACTTACGGCCTGCTGACGGTCGGCGGCACGGTTACGGGTACGTTCGCGGTTAATGCCGTGATCACCGGAACCGGCGTTGTGGCTGGCACGCAGATCACCGCCGCGATCGGCGGCGTCGGCGGCACGGGCACTTATGTTGTGAGCACCGGCACCGGTGTCGGCAGCGGCGCCATTAACGCCAACGGAAACATCGAGACCAAATGGAGCGCTGCCTCTGCTGGCGGCGTCGGCGCGCTGGTCAAGATGACGAGTTGGGTCGGGTCACAAGGTTAGCGAGCGGCATAGGATCAAGGAGCTTCGGTTATGGAAAAGAACAAGCTAGAGTTCCGCACGGTCAATGACGCTACTGTGGCGTTCAACGCGACCAAGCGGATGCTGGACGCCAAGGGCATCGTCCTGCCGCGGCAGATGAAGCGTTACCTCACTGTCGACGAGAAGATGAGCGGCATGAACCTGATGGCGATGGACGCCATTAACGGACTGCCCGGCCCGCTCTCGACCGATCCGAACGCCGCTCTGCCGTGGATGCTGACCTCGACCATCGACCCGGAAATCATTCGCATCCTGTTCACGCCCCTGGAGTTTCCCGAGATTGTGGGCGAGCGAAAGGCGGGGACGTGGACCGACCAGACTTGGTTCTTCCCCTACGTGGAAAGCACCGGCGAGGTGTCGTCCTATGACGACTTCGTCAACAACGGCCGCGCCGGCGCC
>PKZC01000179.1 GCA_003132905.1 Bryobacterales bacterium
TTCAGCGATTCCTGGCCTCCTGGGTAGACGATTAGCGTGGACATTCATGCGACATCTTTCACATCATTCCGAGCGTGCGTGAAATGTGAAAGATAGGGTTGCGCTTCGGGAAGCTCGTCGAACTGATGCGCGAACGCCGAAAGCATCAGAGCGATCCCCGCCTGATCCAAGTCACATTCGTCCGCGATGTCCAGCAGCGCACGAAATCGCTTTTTCAGTACCTTTACGTCTTTCCTCTGCTGGAGACGATCCCGCAGTTCCTTCAGAGACGCCCTCGGGTCAGGTAACGTCTAACCATAATCGGTGCCAAAGTAACGGCGCAGTTGGTTATTGCAGGCCGTGCAGAACGGCTGACCCGCGAGGTTGTTATCGGTGGCGTACATCAACGTGCCGCCCCGAAAATCCAGGCCATATTTCGGCCCACCCTTGATCGCCAGGCTAACGATGCTGACGACGATCGCCAACATCGAAAGGCCAAGGGTCAGGTTGCGTTTGGAGAGAAAGTCGATAATGGCCGATTTGAACAGCTCAGTCCGACCGCTGCCAATGCTGAGGTGCGACATTCTCGGACGCCGCCAGAGCTCTACTTCAAAAATGGCCCGCGAGACAAAGACCGCGGTGAACAAGTTGGCGACGAGTCCTATGACTAAAGTTACGGCAAAACCGCGTACCGGACCCGTGCCGAAGATGAACAAGAAAGCGCTGGCCACGACGGTCGTTACGTGGGTATCGATGATGGTGCTGAACGCGCGGTCGAAGCCGGCTGGAATGGCTGAAGCGATGGCTTTCCCGGATCGAAGTTCTTCTTTGATGCGCTCGAAGATCAGCACGTTCGAATCGACGGCCATGCCGATCGAGAGCACGAGCCCGGCGATTCCCGGCAATGTCCAGGTGGCGTCAATGTAGCTGAGCGCGGCAACCGTGATGAGCGTGTTCAGCAGGAGGGCGAGTACGGCATTGAATCCCGCGCCCCTATAGTAGACCAACAGCGCAACAATGATCAGAGCCAAACCTAAAGCACCCGCAGAAAGTCCCTTGCGTATGGAGTCGGCTCCCAGTGAAGGTCCGACGGTTCTCTCTTCAATGACCTTCACGCCGGCGGGCAACGACCCGGCGCGCAAATTGAGTGCGAGATCTGCCGCCTCCTCGCGGCTGCCAGCTCCGGTAATGCGGCCCTCATCGGAAATTTTGCTTTGGATAGTTGGGGCGCTCAGCACAACGTTGTCCAGCACGATAGCGAGGCGGTTGCCAATGTTCGCTTCGGTGAATCGCCCGAATTTCCGGGCAGCTTCTTGCGTCAAGACGAAGCCCGTGTCCCAACGTCCAGACGCATCACTCTGTTGGGCGCGCGCATCACGTACGTCACGTCCCGTCACAACAGGCGAGCGCGCGAGCAGCCACCACGTTTCCTCGCCGTCTCCCGAGTGAGGAGCGCCACGAACCAGTTTCGTGCCCAAGGGCAAGATCCCTCCGTTTTGAGCCATTGCCGCCTCTCTGGAGGCAAAGGGGCCGCCCTTCACTTCGCAGAGTTCGAGTTGCGCGGCGGTCTGCAGGATGCCCTTCACTCGCGCGGGATCGTCGACGCCAGGCAATTGAACCAGGATCTCGTCTGCGCCGTTGCTTCCACCGCGGCGCTGCACGCTCGCTTCCGCGACGCCGAGACCGTTAACCTTCTTCTCAATGGTGTTCATGCTCTGCGTGAGCGTGTCCTCGCGAAGCTTAACCGCAGCCTCTGGCCGGATCTTCAATCTGTAGTCGGTCGAGTTCTCGGCTGATAACACCCACTCCTGTCCAACTGCTTCGGCCACAATGCGACGGAAGTCCAGGGCCTTTTCCGGGGGAACGCCCTTGATGTTGATCTGCATGGTGTCTGCCGTTTCCACCGAGCCCGGTTCATTTCTGTCGATGGCGGCATAATTGATGGACTGTTTACTGAGGACGTCCTTGAGATGCTCGATCTCTGTATCGGCTTCGGCTTTGAACGCATCCTGGACCTGCATTTGCAGCACAATCTGGCTACCGCCCTTCAGATCGAGACCGAGGCGGATATTCTTGTTTAGATTGTCCGCCAAGTCGCGGCCAGATTTCGGAACTCCCACGATGCCAGCGATGCAGATCGCCACAGTCGCAAAAATAGAGATCCATTTCCAACGCAGATTCTTCGGCACAATATTTCTCCTTTTCAGCCACGGTTGAGCATGACCGGACGCCGGCAAGGCATGTCCTGGGGCTTCACAGTCGTGCGCTGATTTCCGCCGTCGCAAGCCGGCGGATTCGCAAACAGACCTTACACTTTCTGGGAGGCTTGAGAAGGAGGCGCTCGCCCGTGGCGAACGCGCGCCAAAGCGAGGGTCAGAGGAAAACAATCGAGCGATGACGCGAGCGCCGCAGATGAATTCAGAAAAATAGAAACACCAGTGCGGGCGTGCAAACCAGAATGATGGAAGACCGGCCGTGCACTGGCACAGTCGCTTTGCTGCCATACAAACGTGTGCGGTTGTATGGGCGGCCTGGCGGCGTCACCATGCGGAGTCACCAACCAATTGGGGTTGGACAGGGGCCGCCAACCCACAGAGTTTCGCGGCAGTTGGGCGAAAGGGGCGCAGAGGCATAGGACTAGCGCTGCAATTTGCCAGCCCGCCGGTTTCTTCCCGCTAGTAATGCGCATTAGCGTGCTTGAAGCAGGATTTCGCGCCTCTCCAGCCTGCGGCGTTCGCCAAATGATTTTTGGCCAGCGTTATCACGTTTTAGGATCAGCCAGCCACAGAGAGTGCAAAACAAGATCACCAGCAGGATTTCCGCTTGTTGTTGTTGCCGGCGGCATCCCGGCGTGAAAACCAAAATTCCCGTCCTGCGCGGCCAGAATCGAACCAGTTTTCGATCTGCTAGCAGAAGGCTTCCAACAAGCAACATGCCAAAAAACACCAAACCCTGGATCATCAATGCACGTTCCTCGGCACTCAACCAAAAACTCTCAGGCTTCAACACAGCATATTTACGAATGCCTAACGAAGTCCTTAAACAATC
>PKZC01000289.1 GCA_003132905.1 Bryobacterales bacterium
AGTTTCCCGCGATCACTCGCGCTGACACGCACTTTTCGCAGGTTTGCAATGACCCTCAGTCGGGCGCCATTCAAACCTGCGAAACCTTCATAGTCAAGCGGCCTGCCTTAAATCCACGCCTTTTCGCCCAGAAAAAGTTCACCGTAGCGGCATACGTGCAGTACATCAGCCAGATACCGGTGAGGCACTGGAACAATCCGACGACGCGATGGCCGCGCTCNNTACGAAGATGATCATGACGGGCATGTCGCCGGCCTTCAGGAAAACGAATGTTCCGAGAAGGCTGAGGAATAAGAAGCCGATTGCCATCCAGCCGTCCGGCTGAGCGCTGGAACCAATGTAACGGCGATAAGCCATAGCAAACCAGTGGATCCCAAATGCCGTGAACGCCAGACCTGCCATATACAGTGGAGGCGCGCTTGCGAACACACTGAACCAGGTTAGACCGACGATCAAAATGATGCCTGTGAGGAATTGCATGAACCCGGGCATCCAGAATCCCCAGAGCCCCATGGTTCGATTTACTTCCGGAATTGCCTTCGGAAAGTCAAAGAGGGCCTGCCCGCCCCAAATAAAATAACCGACACCGAGGCCGAAGAAACCGATCGCGACTGGCCAAAACGGCGAATTTGCGAATGTGAGTGCCTGTGTTTCCATACCTCCCCAGACTGCAAGCGTCATTCCATCGGCAAGCCGGGATGGTGCTGTTATGCATCTGTTATGTACCGCTACTCCCGGCGGCAATCCTCTTGTGTGCAGCGGCTTTGAGATGACGCTAGGCCGACATGAGTGTCGGCATAAGGCCTGCTATCGGTTCGCACCAACTGAATCATCACCAATTAGTCGAGTGGCTGTGAGAATGCAAGTAAAGTCATCGCATGTGGATTGTCCGCCTCGCACTCCGCCGCCCGTACACCTTTCTGGTGATGGCCATCCTGATTGGCATTATGGGCGGACTTTCAATCGTCACGACACCGACTGACATTTTTCCTTACATCAACATTCCAATGGTCGGCGTGATCTGGAATTACAGCGGCATGAGTCCGGACGATATGGCGAGACGCGTTCTGTTTGTTTCAGAGCGCGCCATGACGACCACGGTCAATAACATCGAACGAATTGAGGCGACTGCCTACAACGGCGTGGGCCTGATTCGTGTCTACATGCAACAAGGTACCAATGTCGATCTGGCGGTTGCACAGGTAACTGCGGTATCCCAGACGCTGCTCCGGACAATGCCGCCCGGTATTTTTCCGCCGCTGATTGTGCAGACTGACGCGTCCAGCGTTCCCATTCTGCAACTAGGCCTCAGCAGCGGCACGCTGACTGAGCAGCAACTCTACGATTACGGCCAAAATTTCGTTCGTACGCGCCTCTCAACTATCCCGGGGATATCAGTTCCGTTGCCTTATGGCGGTAAAGTTCGCGAGGTGATGGTTGACCTGGATCCCGATGCGTTGTACGGAAAGGGACTGTCTGCGACCGACATCTCGAATGCGCTAGACCTTCAGAACCTGATTTTGCCGACCGGCACCGTGAAGGTGGGCACGCGCGAATATCTGATTCGGCTCAACAGCAGCCCGGAGCTGATTTCGGCGATGAACGACATACCGATCAAGACGGTGAACGGCGCGCCAGTGTACATGCGCGACGTAGGCCAGGTCCGGGATGGCTATCAGGTGCAGACCAACATGGTCCGCATCGATGGAGGCCTCGCATCCCTGCTCACCGTATTGCGGCATGGCGGCGCATCGACTCTAGCTGTAGTGCAGGGCGTCAAGGACCTGCTGCCAAAAATTCAAGCCACGCTCCCGTCGTCGCTGAAGATTACCCAGCTCTTCGATCAATCGCTGTTTGTGAAGGCAGCGGTTCAAGGAGTGGTTCGCGAAGCAAGTATAGCCGCGCTGCTGACCGCTCTCATGATTTTGCTCTTTCTCGGAAGCTGGCGCAGTACGCTGATCGTCTGCATTTCGATACCGCTGTCGATTCTCACTTCGCTTACCGTCCTCGGGCTGCTCGGGCAGACTATCAACGTGATGACGCTGGGCGGNNAGATCGCGGTGCCGGCGTTCGTCTCCACACTGTGCATCTGCATCGTTTTCGTCCCGGTCCTCATGCTTTCCGGCGCCGCGAAATACCTGTTTACCCCGCTTGCGATGGGCGTGGTGTTCGCGATGTTGACGTCGTATCTTTTGACCCGCACCGTGGTGCCGACACTGGTTCACTACATGCTGCAATCGGAGATCGAGCTCTATCAGGAGGGCGAGGGAGCCGACGCCGCTGCAAAGTCCGCTGGCGTTATCTGGAGAATCCATCAGGCCTTCGATCGGAGATTCGAGAAATTTCGGGAAGGCTATCGCCGGCTGCTCGAATGGGTGCTCGCCCACCGCGCGATCACCGGGGGCGCATTTCTGGCTTTCGCGTTGGCGTCGATGGGAGTGGTGGCAATTGTCGGCCAGAATTTCTTCCCGTACGTTGACGCGGGGCAGATGCGCCTGCATGTGCGCCCTCCCACCGGCACCCGGATCGAGGAAGCAGGGGTTATCTTTTCATCCATCGAGAGCGAGATTCGCCGCGTGATTCCGGCTCAGGAAATCGAATCGATACTCGACAATATCGGACTACCAAATTCCGGTATTAACCTGGCTTTCAGCGACAGCATTACTAACGGCAACGGTGACGGGGACATTCTGATTTCGCTGAAGCCGAATCATCATCCGACGCTCGACTATACCAGGAAGCTGCGGAGCACACTGGCGGCGCAATTTCCGGCGGAGACCTTCTTTTTCCAGGCGGCCGATATCACCAGCGAGATCCTCAACTTTGGTTTGCCGGCACCCGTAGACGTTCAGGTTACTGGCAACGACATGGCTCAAAATGCTCAAGTTGCCCAAGAACTACAGAGCAAAATCGCCGGCCTGCCGGGAGCCGTCGATGTGTTTATCCGGCAGCGTTTGGATTACCCGACTGTCGACGTGAACGTCGACCGCATTCTGGCAAACGAAGCCGGCCTGACCCAAAAAGACGTGGCGAGCAGTTTGCTGATCTCGCTATCGGCCAGCGGCCAGGTGGCGCCGAATGAGTGGCTGGATCCAAAGAACGGAGTGAATTACCAGGTGGCGGCCCAGACGCCGCAAATTAAGATTGATACCTTCGACGCGATGCAGCGAACGCCGATTACGGCGCCCGCGGGTGGGACAACGCAGTTGCTTTACAATCTGGCCCGTTTGAGTCGGAACAATTCACCGGAGGTGGAAAGTCATTACGACATTCAGCCGGTTGTTGATATTTTCGCGAGTCCTGACCGGCGCGATTTGGGGGGGCTCGCCACGGACATTGAGGGAATCATCGCCAAAACCCAGGCTACGCTGCAACGCGGAACCACGATTAATCTACGCGGCCAGGTGGATACGATGCGGAGCTCGTTTACTCGACTCGGGTTAGGGATGATCTTCGCGGTCGTGCTTGTCTACCTCGTAATGGCCATCAATTTTCAATCCTGGCTGGATCCGTTCA
>PKZC01000363.1 GCA_003132905.1 Bryobacterales bacterium
CCGTAACCGGACAGCAGTGATTGCGAGTTAGGGTAATGTGTTCTTAAGGTCGGCCAGAGGTTGGCTGCCCCCATTAATGGCGCAGAGCCAATCCCGAAGGGAATGAAGTGTTGATTCTGAAGGGTTAATTTGGTCGGGCTGCCGGGATTTGAACCCGGGCGTCCCTATTCCCGCCACAAGCATCGCCACTCCATCTCGGTCAGCGAAATCCCGCGAGGCAGTTATGCGCGGGCGACGCCGAGCATTGCCCCTGGATTCGGGGAGACCGGACCATGCTATTTAACTCGAATCCGCCTTCTTAAGCAAATCAATTGTCAAAAGGTCTGGCTGACTTGCGAAGTACTTTGCCAAGGCGGAAGTAAACGCGGGCGTACTTGCATCTACCTCAGCAAACAACGTCATAGAAGATCTGAATTTAACCGAATCTACCCCACCGAGAATCTGTTCTATCGGATGGCCCTCGACACGATTCACTAGTTGCGTACACTCAATGAGCCTCGGTCCGAGGGTGGGATGTCCGAGATACGCCGCCGCCTCTTCACGGCAGGAGATGCCATAATGATATGCCATCCAGCTGTGGCCTAAACCTCTTAGCTGAGGAAAGACGAACCACATCCAATGTCCGTATTTGCACCCCCCGATCAGTTCGGCACGTACACCATCGATTTCGTAGCGCTGGGCCTCGACGAAACGCTGTAGATTAAACTTATCCTCCACAACCGGGTCCACTATTTCGCAGGTGCCGAATGCCTAGGTGCTCCTGCTAAGGCCAGAGCACGACGTATAACGACTGGATCGACCTCACAAGGACTTGCAGCGTCTTTCTTGAACAGTACGACGGTTGCGCTTCTCAATGGTCGCCCGGGAACGTATCTGATCGCTTCTGCGAGCGCGAGGACAAGGCTGACGAATGCCGTAGCAGGGTCCATGCCCCCATGCCCTGCGCCGAGGATAGGCATCACGACCTGATTTAGACGCTCATCAACCAATCGGGTCACCAACTCACACATTCCCTCGAAGAGGAACGAGCTCTTGGCAACGAGGCCCTGACCGGCTCGTTGCGTTGTCGTCGATACAAGCGCTATCGGTACGTCTGAGCCAAGAGCATTTTGAAGGAGGAGGGCTCTTCCCGGGCCGAAACTGATAGCGCGCTCATGTTCTCGCTTCTGACGTTCGGTCCCGGCTCCCAGATTCTTTGCGCACTCGCCCTTAACGAGCGAAATAAATTCGTCAGTTTTTCCCGCGAAGACTTTGTTGACATAAGCTCCCAGAGCGCTTCTGGTATCGTAAACGCACTGGTCATCGAAATATTCGTTACAAGGCAGAACAACCACCGTTTGCACGGTCGCTGGAAAATCTTCGATGCGTCCGGCGGCGGCCGCGATTTCACATCCGTTGATGGTGGCCGAAATTTTCCCGTTTCTCTCAACCACGAGCTTCGAGTCCAAGCCGAGGAAGACACTCTCCGCCGAATGCTCGCGCGTGCCTAGGACCTGAATCTTTTCGCGGATGGCCTCACTCGCCGTTGCCACGGCAGCCCTGTGGTTCATGTCGGCTCTGGGCCAGTCGTAATGGCTCGTCACGACTCCTGCCAGATCTGTGGGAATTTTCATGCCGGAGCCCGGCTGTTGCAAGATAAAGGTCCGATCCCGTCCGAGTTTCCCCATAAAAAGACCGAGCTCAAAGATGACGTTGTCACGCGGGCTAGCTAGCTCAGTAGACCTCGATTGCACGATGTCATCGGGCGTAAGCAGCAGAATAGCGAAATCGAATCGCGACGTCGCTTCCATGAGACCTTCTATGAACGTTTGACCAAGCGCAAAGACACCTTGATCCCAGGTCGTGATCTCCGCATCGGCTTGTAAGGCGGTCTGGACGGCAAGGGCGAACTTCTTGCCCTCGGACGATGATCCGATGAATACTGCCGGCCGGGCCAACGAGATTCTCCTCCCCAAGCGGTCTATCGATTCTACCGAATTGTCTATTGCTCTGGTATCTTCAGCCGATCTTATGTCCCCCTGCCGACTCACGTCCTAAAGGCGTAGCCTTTGTAGGACCGCGACTGTACCTCCCCACGATGTGCTCGATCAGCGACTTCGCGACAAAACAGATAGTCCACGCGCAGGAGGACACGATCCGAAAGGCGATGGAGAAGGCTAGGGACGGACGCGAGTTAGGGTAATGTGTTCTTGAGGTCGGTCAGAGCTTGGCTGCCCCCATTAGTGGCGTAGAGCTGATCCCGAAGGGAATGAAATATTGATTCTGAAGGGTTAATTTGGTCGGGCTGCCGGGATTTGAACCCGGGACCTCCTGCACCCCAAGCAGGCGCGCTAGCCAGGCTGCGCCACAGCCCGAAGATTCTATTCTACCGCACGTCGCCGCCTCGCCCCTACTTATCCCGCTAAATTTTTGCTCCTCGGATTTCTAGCAGCCGTGTTCGGCTTTGTGTTGTGTAAGATCGATCAGCGCTCTTTCGCAAGCCTTGCGCGTCTCCTTGGCTGCCTCGCTCCACGTTTCGGTTTCCATATTGGCCCTTCGAAGGCTAATCCTTGAGGTCTCGATTAGGGCCGCAAGGTAGATCTCATCGAGCCGCTGATACTCACCGCAGGGCACCGGACCATTATAGAGGCACGCTGGCGAAATAGAGGCACGCTGGCGAAATAGAGGCACGCTAGCGAAATAGAGGCACGCTAGCGAAACACTTCCCTCAATCTCCTGGCGGGTTCTAACGCCGTTTGCAGGAGCCGGCCTTGCTATGCCCACGATTCGCCAGAAGAACCACGACTTGTTCGAACTGTTCGCAGGATAGTTTCTAAATTCCACGTTCAATCGCCTATCGAACGCGCCTTGGTTCAATTGCTCTACGAATTCACTAGCGTCAAATGATTGATCCATGAAGAGCACCCCACAAAGGATCTATCATTGCGAACGTCAAGCCTACGCTGCCATTATGAGGTCCTTCGCTCGAGTGGGTCCGGGGATCAAACTGGACCTCCGCTGAGCCTGGATGATCCTCCAACACGAAGCGCCACGCCCTCGGGCATGTTAACAAACCTTCCTTTCCCCGCTTTGTTAATTTGAATCGCTGCGAAGGATGTTTTTGTACGCTAGGTTCGTTGGGCAAGTGCCTCAGTTCTGATCATGCAGGGCGGAGCCTTGGAATACGATGCGGGGTTGTCATCGGGGGTTCCTCACCTTTGTAGAGGGGTGAATCTATTAGGGCATTTTCGGAAGGGTGCGTCAGCTCAAAAGTGATCACCGGTTATCACTTAGGCTGACGGACACAACATCCGATATACCGGATGAGGATAGATTTTCATGGAGCAGCACTGGTTTGTCAAATGCAAGACCTGCGAAACACCCCTGGCAACTCAGGATTCCTCCTTCACCCACGATCCCCAGCACCCGCAGTGGCGGAGCCCGCAATGGAAGAGCGTCATCAAGTGTACGGGGTGCCACCAGTCCCACGAATACACCTCTGTCGATCTCCAAGTCGGAAATTTGCCGGACTAGGCCGACGCGGCCGGACACCACTGGGCCGTTTCACGAGGCCGCAGGAATGCGTCCGGCATCGCTTACGTCGAGGAGCAGGATCTTGGGGATCGAACGCAATCTGGGCATCTTCGTCCGAATACTGCGCGCCCTTCTCTCTGAGCGCAGAGATCTGAGTCTTCAGGTCTTCACGCATCAAATCCATCCGTGGGATGGACCGGACCGCCGCTTCGGCATTACTCCATCAGTTCCAGGATGCGGTCTGCGAAATGCTCCAACTCGGCATCGCAGTCTATTGTTATCACATGGCCACCGGAATCGACTGACTTATTCTTCTCTTTGTCGTGCTCTTTAAGAGCCTGGTGAACAGCGAGAACAAACTTCTGCCGGTCAAATAACATGTTGTCTCCTCTTCCTTCTTTCGCTTCCCGACATTCGATGCCGGGCGGGACTGCTGGAAGGCTCTCTGGGCATCGACGGGGCAACTTCGTCGAATTGTCGGCCGGAGATAGCCGTGCCGGCGAGCCTACGACTTTTATGGCGAACTCGAAGGACTTTCTTCACTCGCAAGCAGCCGGCCCTGGACTCGCAAGCAGTCGTCCTGTCATTTTTTGGCGCCGTTGGCGTCCCGGAGGCTTTTCCTTTGTACTCTTCCAACTTTATTCTCATCTTTGCCTTCCAAGGTGGGATCGTTCATCACTTTCCCGACTCTTCCTTGGTTTTGCCCTTCACTTTTTGAGAACTTGCCCTTGGCCGCAAGTCCGATGCTTGATTTCATGCCTCTTCTCCTCTGTGAAAACTGTTATGAAAAAAGTATCAGGCCTGCAAGGGATCGTCTGTTCAAATAAGCTCACCGGAACTAGACGCGCAAGACCCCATCGCACACGGTTGCCAACCGAACGGTTGCAGTGAGCAGTTCTGAACAGACATGATGCCGCAAACTGTGGTTCAATTGAGACCCCACCGATAAAGGAGATTTCACATGGCAACCTGCAAACAATGCGGCGCTGGAACAGAACTGTACTCCAATGGCGTTCCCGTCTGTCTCGCGTGCGCCGCCGCGTCGGCCGCTAAGTCTGAACCGACCGCGAACGACGTACAACTAAGTCTTCCGCACTAAGGGACCAACCGCTGGCCGCGCCTGGCTGCCGATAGTTCATGGGCATGAGGATATCACCGGTCGGTGCGTTAACTAGGTTTGCCGATTGAAGGGCCCCGGGCGATCATTCCTCCGACGTCTGCGGCACGGGGGAAGTGTATGCGGAACGATGCCAGCAGTTCTTGTTCGCAATGCGGACAGCGCAAGATCACTTCAGAGCGCGATTCGGCAACGGAGATGAATAAGGCGTACCTTCCGGCATGGTGTTCGCAGTATCGGCAAAGGTTCGCGCTGGCTTTGGTCGTCTCGAAAGGTGATGTGTAGCCATCGTAAGCGTGGTAGGCGCGCTCATGGCGTCCGCTCTCGCAGTGGTACGGGCCGCCGATTTGGGTATCAAACGCCTCGTCGAGACCCCTGTACGATATGGCTCCTTGCGCGAAATCCGGCTATCGTACGTGGCGCTCGGAAACACTCAAGACGTTTCCCGCCCTTTCTGGTCTGATGGTCAAAAAGGGACTGTCAGGGGGGCCCGTATCCCTTCCGAACGTAACGGCGGAGTTCCAGTCGGCGTCGAACAAGTCGAAAGCGGCCACACTGGAGTGTCAGCGGCGCGCCGTTTAATGAATTATGAACCAAAACCATCATCGGCGTTGGGTTATTGTTATGGCCATCTGCGCAGTGGCAGCTCTTCTGCTGTTGCTGCGCGTGATCCTCTTCCATGACCGCCAGCCGTCTATTCTCAAAAGCGTCATTATCCATGGGAATTAGGTCATCAGGGAACGCGGCAAGCGACGTCCCGGCAATTCATCCTCCGGGAGCACCAGAAGCGACCAAAGAAACCAGCGCCGACCCATGCCGCAGCCGTCAACGACATGACGCTGATGCGAGGTAAAACACTGAACGAGAATATGAGCGCATCTGGGCGTGGGCGGAGCAAGCCCAAGTGGAGTCAGAAGCGGCCAGCCTACCTTTACGATCACTGTCTTGAACACGGCTCTTAATCCAGGCGCACAGATATAACGCACTACCTACTTATCTGCGGTGGCATCTGTTATACCTGAGTGCTGATGCTTATCCTGGCGGCCGCCCTGGCCATCTTTGTATATGGCATGACTGCGGCAATGCTGGGCACCATCCTGCCCGATCTTTCCGCCCGCTTCCAGTTAACCCCAAAACAAAATGGCACCATCGCGTTTTGCCAGGCTCTGGGCCTGGTCCTGGCTTCCATCGGCGTTGGTCCCCTCATCGACTATGAAGGTAAGAAGACCGGCTTGGTTCTTGGCCTCGCCCTCATTGTCGTTGCCGTCCTGCTACTTCCCCGATCCAGCGGTTTCCACTCCATCGCCACGCATCTCTTCTTGCTCGGCACAGGCGGAGGAATTATCGTTACGGCCGCTAATGCCCTGGGCAGCGACGTCGCTCCGGCCCATCGCGGAACCGCGCTGAATCTTATCAATATCTTCTTCGGGCTGGGCGGCTTTGCCACGCCATTCGTTTCCGCACATCTGCTGGGCAAAAACTCCACGCGGCTTTGTCATCTGATCGCCGGGTTGGCCGTGATCACGCTGGCGGTCAATCTGCTCGCTCCCATTCCCCCGCCCACCAGCGCCCAAAGTTTCGTGTTCTCCGATATCGGAATCGTGCTCGGACGCCCGGTTCTTTGGCTGTGCGCGCTGTTGTTGTTCCTGTATGTCGCTTGTGAAGTGGGCATCTGGAATTGGCTGGTGCAGCACTTGATCGCGCAAGGAGTGCCCCAAGTGCGAGCGCTCAATGTTCTCTCGTTCGGATTCGCGCTGGGCCTCCTCTTCGGCCGCCTGGCTGCGTCTCAAATCCTCATCTCGATCCCCGGACTCACCGTCATGCTGGCCGCATCCATCCTGATGGCCATCGTCACTTTCGCGATATTGCAAACTCGAAGCCCAACTGTCGCCTGGATTCTCGCCTTTCTCGCGGGAGCATCCATGGCGCCGGTTTTCCCCACTACCGTCGCGCTCATTGGCGACCTGTTCCCACGCATGACCGGAACCGCGATTGGAATCGGGATCACCTCCGGTTGGATCGGGCTGGCGGTGAGCTCGCGCCTGATTGGTTCCATCGCCGCGGGCGATCCGGCGCGGTTGAAGAAAGCGCTCCTCGTCCTGCCGGGAATGTCGGCGCTCATGGTTGCCCTGACTCTGGCGTTGCGCGCCGTCACCGCACGCTAAACCGGCGGGGCGGTTTTTCCGCTTTGCCTGAGAAAATCCAACAATCCTTCGCACGTATATGGCGTGTTACCCCAAGCTATAAAATCGTTGCGCGCCATTGTCGGCTGCGGCCTGGCATTCGCTGTCTCGGCCAGCGCGCTCCAGATCCTGCAATTGAGAGTGGTGGAAGGCGAGGGTGTCAGCTATCGTATAGGCACGCGAGCTACGCGCGGCCTCACGGTCTTAGTCAGCGACGAAGCAGGCCACCCGGTGGACATGGCATCGGTTAGTTTTCGCCTGCCCGATGAAGGCGCAAGCGGTACGTTCAACTCCGGCTCTCGCAGCGAAATAGCGACCACAGGTCCCGATGGGCGCGCCTCCGTCTGGGGAATGCATTGGAACAAAACTCCGGGGACTATTGAGATCCGAATCAGCGCCGTGAAAGACCAGGCGCGCGCGGGCTTGGTCAGCACGCAATATCTCAGTGATAGTGCCGCTCCGAAAGCCGGCGGCGAAGGCGTTTTCACGTCGTCTCACAGTGGACACAAGTGGCTCTGGATCGCGGGCATCGCTAGCGGCGCCGCAGCCGGAGGCGCCTTTGCCATGTTGCATTCCTCGTCGAGCGCAGCCAATACACCGAATCCCGCGGTCGTGGGCATCAGCATTGGAACGCCGAGCGTCATCGTGGGACATCCCTGATGAAAACTTCGATCGCGCTGATCTTCGCACTGGCTTCGCATGCTCACGGACAGCCTGCGATCGTGCCGCCTCAATTAGGTTTCGTTCAAGATAGCGCGCGCTCCTTGCGGCCGGTCTATGGAGTGGCGGGCAACTTTATCTTGGGGCCATCTGTCGCGGTCCGCGTAATTTCCGAGGCGTTCTCCGGTTCCGTGGGCCTGCTGAAAACCGATTCATCCCTTTACGCGTTTGACTCGGAGGGTCGGTTGCTTGCATCCGTGGATGTGTCGTCCGGGCCTGCACTCTTCGCGTTTTCACCTGGAGCCATCACTGGCATGGCTTATATTCCGTCGAACAACTCGCTGTTTGAGTGGCGCGGGGATGGATTTGCATCCATTTCGCTCAATGACGATATCGCCACCGAGACCGTGCTGGCTATCGCATTTCCCATTGCATCCCAGGTATCGTTGCTGCTCCAAAGAAACGACACCATCTGGCGGCTGAACCTTGCGCTCGGCGCGCCCGGAAGTGTTTCGCAAACCGCGCTGCTGGGCATCCATGCGCCCTTGCTCGCGCTCCCATCGGGCGATCTTTTTTATCGCGATACCGGTGGAATCGTCATTCGCAAACCGGATGGCGCTGAAATCCATGTTCCCGCGACACTACCCGCTAATCTCTCTCTGCAACAAATGAGCCGGGAGTGGGTGCAGCTAACCGATCTCAATAGCAAGGCGCAGTTCGCCATCCGCACCACGCAAGGTCGCGAGGGTTTCTATCAACTTCCGGAAATTACTCCCTTGTCGCCGCGAGCCGGATTGTTAAAACCCGGATTGTTAAAACAATGATCCCGCGCGCTGTCCTCTTGGCTTCCCTGCTGCCGCTCTCCGCCCTGGCGCAGCTGCAAGTTTTCCAGTTCGACGGGACCAACGATACCGCAGTAGGATCGCTGGCAAATGTCGGCACGGCTGCACCCGGAGACACCATCGAAACGCGGTTTCACGTGCGCAATATCAGCGCAGGCCCCGCATCCCTCACAACACTCACACTGTCGGGCCAAGGCTTCACCATCGCATCCGCTCCTTCCCTGCCCTACATACTCGCTCCCTACGTGGGTTTGGCTTCGGAAGCCGAGTTCGATGTCAATTTCAACCCTTCCATAACTGGATCCTTCAGCGCCGTGCTGGAAGTGAACAGCATCAGCATTGTTCTGCAAGGGACCGCTGTGTCATCGGCCACGCTCACGCTCTCAGGCAGCCTGGCTCCACTGACCACCGGCGCGGTCATTAATTTTGGATCGGTGGCCATGGGCGCAACCGGGACGCAAGGTTTCGTACTGTCGAATGGAGCCAGCGCCAGCGTTACCGTGACAAGCGTTGCTGTCACAGGCAACGGTTTCACTGGACCCATTGGCCTGACAACTCCAGCTCAAATTGGGCCGGGACAATCGGAATCTTTTCAAGTCAAGTTCGCTCCACAATCGGGCATCTCGTATCGAGGCACGCTCACGGTGGACGGTCGTTCATTCACACTCACCGGCCAAGGATTAAATCCACCCGCGCCCAGCGCCACACTTGTCTTCGCCTCGAATGTGGGAGCCAGCGCGCAACAGAACAGCATTACCCTGCCACTTGCCTCGGCGTCGCAGGTGACCGGCAATGGAACGCTCACCCTGTCGTTTCAGTCCGGTGTCGCGGGCTTCACCGATGATAAGACCATCCAGTTTCTCTCGGGTCCCCTGCGCGAAGCCACGGTAGCCATCGCAATTGGCGCCACGGCAGCCACTATCGGTGGATTACCCAGCATGGCGTTTCAGACCGGAACCACAACCGGCGTGATCACCTTTACGCTTACACTGGGGAATTCTCCACCCCAACAAATCACGCTGACTATCCCTCCTGCCCCAGTGGGCCTGGATACCGCTACAGCCGTCCGTGAGTTCGCTGCTATTGACGTCGCGTTTTCTGGATTCGATAACACTTACTCGGCCTCGCAGTTGGCATTCACTTTTTACGACCTCACGGGCAAAGCTATGCCCCAAGACGTCATCGACGTCGATGCCACCGCCGCCTTCCAGCAGTATTTCAGCGCCACGCAAGCAGGCGTCGGGTTCCAAATGCTCGCGACGTTTCCAGTAACCGGAAACACCTCCGAAATCGGGTTCGTAACCGCCGCTATCACCAATTCTGCCGGCGTCACCACGGCGCAACAGATCCCGATCGGAAACTAAACCGTTCGTCGATTGTTATGCTGCAAGCATGCTGCTCTCGAGCGTGGTCGAGACCTCGCGCCGCGTCACCGACACTCCCAAACGCTTAGAAAAAATCGACCTGCTCGCGCGCCTGATCCGCCAGCTCAGCCCCGAGGAAATAGAAATCGTGGTCCCGTTTCTTTCGGGCCAAACTCGCCAGGGACGCATCGGAATTGGCTATGCCGCGCTGCGTGACGCTCGCAATTCGCCCGCCGCGAACGCGTCCCTGGAACTACTCGACATCGACAGCGTTCTTCAAAACATCATCGCAACCAGCGGAAGTGGTTCGCAGCGGCAGCGTCTGGAACTGCTGCAATCGATGTTCTCGCGCGCCACCGAAGCCGAGCAGCAATTCCTGAGCGGCCTGTTGACTGCTGAGCTACGCCAGGGAGCGCTCGTAGGAATCATGGCGGAGGCCATCGCCAAAGCCTCTGGTCTCGCTCCGGAGCGCGTCCGCCGCGCCGCCATGCTGGCAGGCGATATTACGCGAGTCGCCAGAGCGGCGCTCGAGCAGGGCGACGCAGGCCTGTCGCAATACGAAGTTCAATTGTTTCGGCCCATCCAGCCGATGCTCGCGCAATCGGCCGACGATGTCCCGGAGGCGCTGGCCTGCATCGGAGAAGCCGCGCTCGAATACAAAATGGATGGCGCGCGCGTGCAAGTTCACAAATCGGGCGACGACGTCACCATTTACTCACGCAGCCTAAAGGATGTAACCCCCGCAATCCCGGACGTAGTGGAACTCGTACGCGCGCTGCCTGCCCACGATCTTATCCTCGACGGCGAAGTNNCGAAGTGATCAGCCTCCTGCCCGACGGACGGCCACAGCCCTTTCAGATGACCATGCGTCGCTTCGGACGCAAGCTGGATGTCGAGCGGATGCGGCAGGAGTTACCAATAACGCCGTTCTGGTTCGATCTGCTTTATCTCAACGGAGCGCCGCTGCTCGACGAACCCCAAGCCCGCCGCTTCTCGGCACTTTCGGAACTATCACGGGAGCATCTGATCCCGCACACCGTCACGAATGACGCGCAAGCCGCGGATGAATTTCTCGAACAGGCCTTAGCGCGAGGTCATGAAGGCATCATGGCCAAGGCGATCGACGCCAAATACGCCGCAGGCGCTCGCGGCCAGAGCTGGGTCAAAGTGAAGCGCGCCCGAACATTGGATCTTGTCATTCTGGCCGCCGAGTGGGGTAACGGACGGCGCAAAGGCTGGCTCAGCAACCTGCACCTGGGCGCGCGCGACACTCAGAAAGGCGGATTCGCAATGCTAGGCAAGACGTTCAAGGGCCTTACAGATGAAATGCTGGGCTGGCAAACCCAAGAGCTGTTGCGCCTTGAAATCGGCCGGGACAACTACACCGTCCACGTTAAGCCCGAATTGGTGGTCGAGATCGCCTTCAACGAAATCCAGGTCAGCCCGCGCTACGTGAGCGGTCTTGCGTTGCGTTTCGCTCGTGTAAAGCGTTACCGCACCGACAAAACCGCCAGCGAAGCAGACACCTTTGAAACCGTGCAACGGCTCGCGGGCATCTTGGCGCCCCCAACGGACTGACCTACCCCGGGGCTATCTCGTGTGCACCGCCAGTGTCGCGGTAGCGGTATTGCTTCCAGGCATTGAAACTGTGATCGGAACGGCATCGCCCTCCGGCACTCCCGCCGGAACCTGGAAATCCACTTGATATTCTCCAGCCGTACCTGGCGCGATGCCGGAAAACAAGGGAGTGGCTGCGACGCCGCCAATTTGGACGGTGGGCGTGGCGATCGTCTCGTATAAAGTGCTGCCGTCCACGGGCGCAACCGCACCGGTCGCTAACGGAGTGCCCTTGGGGTCGCCTTTCGGCGTCGCTTCACCAAGGCCGGTCATGTAAAGAACCAGGTAGTCCCCCGGCGCCGCGGGTTGTCCGCAGATCGATAAAGGATTGGCGCTTGACGCCGTGCAGTTCTGCGGAATCTGGAGCGCTGTCGCTGTTGACGTGGGTACCACTAACCAGACTGTATTCGCGAATTGCACTGCGGCGATCTGTGCCTGGGCGTTCGACGGATCATTCGTAAGGAAGATTCCCGGAACCGCGGTTTCCATGACCAGCGGGAAGTTAGGACTTTTGCCTGCGGGCGTCGTCAGCTGGACTTGTACCGTTCCCGTAGTCGGCAATTCTGCCGGCACAATCAAGTTGATCTGGCTTCCGGTTGCGGCCAAGGCAAAAATGGGAGCGGCGATTCCATTGAAAGTTACCGACACGCCCTGCGCCGAGGTAGAAGGGAAAACGCTGGCGAGTTCATTGGTGGCGCCCAGTCCATTCGCAAAAATGCTGATGATCTCTTCCGGCGCCGCAGTGTCGGTATTGAGGAACGAAGCCCCGCTGGTAATCGCTGAAATTCCGTACAGCGGCAGCGTTACGGTGTTACTGGTCTGTCCTCCGACGCTCAGCATTACTGGCGCGTTGCCTTGCACGCCGGCGGGAACTGTAAAGTTGATTTGATAGAGCCCCGCCAGGCTGGGCGTCAATCCCGCGAATGCGATCGTCGCGGCCACTCCACCCACCGTCAGAGTCACCGGCGTTGCAGTCTGAACTACGGTGCTGGCGGGCGCCGCCCCAGCCGGAACTACTGGATTCGTTGCACCCAGCCCCGTCGCATACAGCGTCAGCGTGTCTCCTGGATTGGCCAATGTCGTACTGCTCAGGAAATTGCCTTTGACGTTGGAAATGAGGCCGTTTGTCGTCTTAGGGGCGACGGGCAAAGTTGGAGCGGTCGCAGTGAGAGTGATGTTAAACGGCACGGAGGTGCCTGAACCCGTCGTCACGACCACAGTGGTTGCGCCAACCGGCGCATCGAAAGGCAGCTGTACGTTGACTTGTGTAGGTGTCACCGCGATGACAAACGCGTTCTTGCCCCCCACGAGAACCACGACCGTGGACACAGCGCCCGAACCAAACCCGGTGCCATAGATACTCGCCAACAGGCCCGGGCATAACAGGGTGTCCTGAGTAGGGGACTCAGAGTTGATCACACTTAGGACCGTGGGCGCTTGTGCCAGCAACGCTCCAGCACTGGCGCAGATCAATAGCAATAGCTTCTTCATTGAAATCATCTCCCAAGCTTTAGGCGAGCAGTAGGCTATAATGAAGCTCTTTCAGCAAAGCAACCAGGGTATTACGGTAGTATACGCAGGAAATTCCCAGTGCTTTCAGTTGTTTAGGAATGGTAGACTCACACCAGGTAAACGCCGCGCTGGGGCGCATTCTTGCCACTCCAGCCTTCGTGCGTTCACCTCGGCTGGCCCAGTTTCTCCGATTCGCCGTCGAGCAACGTCTCTTAGGACGCACAGACCCGCCCAAGGAGATAGAAGTCGGCGTTCAGGTGTTCGGCCGCGGCGGAGATTTTGACCCGCGCGTCGATCCGGTGGTCCGCGTCCAGGCCCGGCTGCTGCGGTTCAAGCTGCACGAGTATTACGAAACGACTGGTAAGTCCGATCCGGTTCGGATCGACCTTCCGAAAGGTTCTTATCTTCCCAATTTTTCCGCGGAGGCTCCAGTTCCAATCCCGCCCGCCCGCCGACCCGCGAAGATCGGTTGGATTGCAGCGGCCGTCCTGCTGGCGGGCGTCGTGGCCATACTCGCCATTTCCTGGAACGCCTGGCGCGTAGTCATCGGAAAAGTGTGGGCTACAACTCTCCCGGTTCGTCCGAAAGCCGCTCCATCCCCGGCGGCGGACCTGTACTTGAAAGGCAGGTATTACTGGAACAAACGCACGCCGGAAGATCTTCAAAAGGCCGTGGACTACTTTACGCAGTCCATTGTTGCCGACCCAGGTTACGCCAAAGCCTACGTGGGGCTAGCGGATTGTTACGGATTGCTGCGCGAGTTCGCGACAATGCCCGATAGCGAGGCTTGGCCTCGTGCCTTGGCTGCCGCCCGGAAGGCGGTTGAATTGGACGGCTCCCTGGCGGAAGCCCACAGTTCGCTCGGCTTCGATCTGTTCTATGGGTCGCTCGACTTGAAGGGCGGCGAGCGTGAATTTCAGCGCGCTGTCGAGTTAAACCCAAATTATGCCGAGGCTCACCAGTGGTACGCCACTGCGCTGATGTCGGTAGGACGATTGGAAGAATCAGCCGAACAGATGCAGCGCGCTCGTGAACTGCAACCTGCCTCGCGCTCTATCCTGTCCGATCAAGGTTTGCTGCTTTTCTACCAGGGAAAGCGCGATCCGGCCATCGAGCAGCTACGGCAGATTGAGGCCGCCGAGCCCTCGTTTCGGTCGGCACATACCTATCTCTCGTACATTTATTTCGTCGGTCGGGACTGCACGAACTTTTTGGCGGAGTCGCGGAAGGCCGCCGAATCGTCGCACGACGCCGTGGAGATCGCAATCGTCAAAGAGGGCGAAAAGGGATTCGCCGCGGGCGGCTCACAAGGAATGCTCGATAGCCTCCTCCGAGTTCAGAAGAAGTTCACGAACGAAGGGCGGTACCCGGCATTCAAAGTGGCAGAAACCTGCGCGCTCCTCGGCAGAAAGCACGACGCTTTGGATTATCTGCAGGCCTCCTACAAGAAACGCGAACTCTACATGACCACTCTTCCCGTCTCGCCGCTGTTCGTGAGCCTGCATAAGGAACCGGTTTACCAGAATCTGGTCGCCCAACTGGGGTTGGATGTCGCCAACTAAGAAACCGGTCGCGCTTACCATCGCCGGCTCCGATGCCAGCGGCGGCGCCGGGATTCAAGCGGACCTCAAAACATTTCATCAATTTGGCGTTTATGGCGAAGCAGTGATTACGCTCATCGCCGTGCAGAACACCCAAGGCGTGCAGCGAGTGGAATGCCTCGATTCCAAATTGGTAGCGGATCAAATTCAAGCCGTGATCGGCGACATTCCACCGGCGGCCGCCAAAACCGGCGCGCTGGGCAATGGCGCGATCATCGAAGCGGTTGCGGCGCTGGCGCGGGATTTTCAATTTCCACTGGTAACGGATCCGGTGATGCTGAGCAAGAACGGAGCAGCATTGCTCGAGGCCGATGGCGTGGAAGCGCTCAAAACATTTCTACTGCCAAATGTATTTTTGCTGACACCTAACTTGGAGGAAGCGGCAATCCTCTCGGGCTGCCAGGTCCGCGACCTTGCAGGAATGAAGCAAGCAGCCAGGAAACTGGCAGGCATGGGTCCACAAGCGGTGCTGGTGAAAGGCGGCCATCTCGCAGGCGATCCTGTTGATGTGCTGTTCCATCGCGGCGAATGGACGGAGTTCACATCACCGCGGATCGAAACCCGCCACACTCACGGAACCGGCTGCACGTTCTCAGCAGCCATCACGGCATCGCTCGCATCGGGGCACGATCTGGCGGAGTCGATTCGGCGAGCCAAACGTTATATAACCGAGGCCATTCGTAACAATCCGGGGTTGGGAGAAGGCGCCGGCCCTTTGGACCACCACGCCCTATTTTGAATCGGACGAGGAATCGGGCTGCTTGGCTTGCTCAGGCAGGATGAACGAAGTTTCGCCCGGACGCAACAGCTTCAGCTTCTGACGAATCTCGAGCTCTTGCGCCGACGGATTGCTTTCCAGTTTCTTGATGCGATCGCGGCGGTAATCGTTTTCCCGTTGGAGATTGGCGTTCTCTTCCTCGAACTGGCGAATCTCGTTCCATTTCCCACGGAGCGCGGGAATGCCCTGCGGACCTCGAAGTTCCGCCAATCCAAAAGCACCGATCAGAGCGAAGACAACAAGAATGACAACGCTACGAACTGAACTACTCATTAGATCCGGTATGAGTCCTTACATTTGTTTATAATCCTCTTTTGCCAAAAGATCCAGAGGAAGATCGAAAAAACTTTCAATGACAGACAAGATTGTTGTGTTCAGCACCTGCGCTTCGGCGGAGGAGGCGCAGCGAATGGCGCGTGCGCTGGTGGAGAAGAGGCTTGCGGCTTGCGTCAATGTGATTCCCGGCATTCGCAGCGTCTATCGATGGAAGGACGCCATCGAAGATGAAGAGGAAGTGCTCCTGCTCATCAAAACCAGCCGCCCGCTGCTCGAAGAGCTCAGAGAAGAGATTGAGCGACTGCACTCCTACGAAGTGCCGGAGGTGATCGCTCTCTCCATAGTGGACGGATCAGAACGCTATTTATCGTGGATGACTCGAGAGCTGGCCCACAAGCCCAGCTTATAACGGCTTATACGGCTCTGCGGCGAGCGCCTTTACCGCGCGGACCGAACGATCGCACCTGCCGTTTGGCATTGTGCGCAGCTGACGGGATGACGATAACCGGGGCCACGTGCCTGTCCCCATTTTTCTCGACAGCAACATCCGCCGGCACTTGACGCCGCACCAGCTTGGCATCGAGCATCCGCTCGATCTGCGAAATCTGCGAGCGCTCCGAGCGGTTAGCGAAAGTGGAAGCTGTTCCGGTAGCGCCGGCGCGTCCCGTGCGTCCTACGCGATGAATGAAATCCTCGGGAACCTGGGGAAGATCGAAGTTCACCACGTGGGCGATACCTTCGACGTGGATGCCCCGTGAGGCCACGTCGGTAGCAACCAGAACACGATAATCGCCATCCTGGAATCCACGCAGGGCTTGATTGCGCTGGCTCTGGCTGCGATTGCCATGGATAGCTGCAGCCTTCAGGCCCTCGCGCGCGAGCTTTTTCGCCAGCTTGTCCGCGCCATGTTTGGTGCGGGCGAAGACCAGAAAAGAACCTTGCTCCTGATCGAGCATGTGTTGCAAAAGACCGAGCTTCCGATCCTGCTCCACTTCGTAGACATAGAGTTCGATCTTGTCGATTGGCTTAGAAGTGTCACCCACTTCGATGCGAACCGCGTCGCGGACGTGATTCTGAACCAGGTGCTT
Source organism: Bryobacterales bacterium (assembly GCA_003132905.1). Next base: position 16,552 of record PKZC01000363.1, read on the forward strand.
GACCGAGCTTTGGATAGTCGCCGAGAAAAGCAATGTCTGGCGATTGGATGGCGTGGCTGCGATGATCTTCTTGACGGTGGGCAAAAAGCCCATGTCGAGCATGCGATCGGCCTCATCGAGAACCAGCATGCGAACGTTGCGAAAATCGACCAGATTGCGGCCCATGAAGTCCGAGAGCCGGCCCGGGGTTGCGATCAGCACTTGTGCGCCGCCGCGAATGTTCCTCAACTGCGAATTCTCGCTCAAGCCGCCGACGGCGATCGCCGCGCGAATGCCGGTGCCAGCCGCCATCTTTACGAACGTGTCGTTGATCTGCATGGCGAGTTCACGCGTGGGGCTTAAGACAATGGCGCGCAGGCCGGTGGCCGCGGGTTGCTTGGGAAGGTCGCTAATAATCTGGAGAATGGGCACAACAAACGCGAGGGTTTTGCCGGTGCCGGTTTGCGCGGTGGCCACCAAGTCGCGTCCGGCTAATGCTGGCTCAATTGCCAGAGCCTGAACGGGGGTAGGCTCGATAAAGCCGTGCTTGGCTAGATTGCTCCGAAGCGGAGCGGAAAGGGGTAATTCAGAGAAACTTTTCATTTATTGGTTTTGCGGATGAGAATCGACGAGCCGACTACCGGTGAGGGGAGAGGGGGTTGCGGATCAACTTCCAGTAGTCCTTATTATAGCGCACTTGTGGATTTGGGGCGGCCGGCTTGGTCGCCCCTGGTTTGATGGTTTGATAGTTTGATCCACAGTGGCTAAGCGTGAGGTTTTACTGGGGCGGCATATGGAAGCGGCCAAACCAGGCTGCTTTACCAATGACGTGACCGTCCATCGCATTCAGCAAATCCTCGCGCGTGGTGTTGGCGGGGAGATCCAACTTGGTGTCCAGCGCGTAGAATTCGAAAACATAATGATGGATCGGGCCTGGTCCGGCTCCTGGTCCGAAGTAGGCAGGAGTTCCGCGCCGCGCCGCGATGCCAGGACCGTTGCGGGTGCCGTCGGGAAGGTCGCCCGTTCCCAGACCTTCCGGCAAACCCTTCGCCGTGCCGGGAATGTTGAAGGCTGTCCAGTGGAGCGTGTCGGCGGTGGTTTTGTTGGTGGAGTTTTCCACGTCGTGAAAGATCACGGCATAGGTTTGCAGGCTGTCCGGCGCCGGGATGGCATTCGGGCCGAGATTCCAGTGAAATTCAAACGCCGGGGACTTGTTGTCACCGCGACCGGAATATTTCATGGGAACCTCACCACCGTCGGCCCAGGCACTGGAAGTGACCGAGAGGTTGGGACGCGGCGGGGGCGGACCTCCGGCCGGTCCAGCGGCTGCGGGCGCTTGCGCCATTGCGATTGCGCAGGATGAAAGAACGGCGATTGCGGAAAGTAAAGCTCGTTGCATGCTCTTCATTTGTTTTCTCGTCAGACAGTAGACGATAGCACGTTCGGTCGGGCGTGGCTGGTGGCTGGTGG
>PKZC01000373.1:0-22332 GCA_003132905.1 Bryobacterales bacterium
CCAAACGGCACACCCCAAGCAGCCGAGGCAAAGAAAGGTCCCGGCCATTACTATAAAGGACTAACTGTACGATGTACTAGACGACTTTCAACGAATTGTGTTGCATGCAAAGCGGGCGGGGCGAGGCTGTAACGGTGAACTTCTGGAGCTGCGCAAAAACGAAAGCGCTCATAGGCTGATCACCCATGAGCGCCGCTGGTTGAATTGTTTTTTCGCGCGCCGGGGCACCCCGAGACGATTCCGGCAAGAACTAACTACTGCGCGGGAGCAGCCGGAGGTTCGGTAGCGGGCGTTGTCGCGCCGCGATGACAGGTGTAGCAAGTAACGTGACGCTGTCCATCGGGAAACTTCGAATTGATGTCACGCGCCATCGTCAACATCATGCGCGCGGTTTCCTTCTTGGGATTATCGTCACTCGCAAAATCGCCTTGCACGTGACAGAACGTGCACTGTACGCCGAGCGCGGTTCGAAACGCGCGCATCGTCATGATAACCTGCTCTCCACTTTCGCCGGTCAGAATCTTGAGGTTCTTCGGGGTAGGTGGCGGGCCCTTTTTTCCTTCTTTTTCTTGGGCGCTGAGGCAGACGGGGACAAGCAGCAGCACAACCGCTAGTATTAAACGCATGACGCATGCTAACACGTGATAAAAACACTGTCAACAGATTCTCGTGTCCTTTTCTGATAGTTCAGTGGACAGTCGCAGCAACGTTGCGCAGCCGCATCTTTCGGGCCCTTGCGCCGGCGAGTGAAAGGCATGTCACGCGATCGATACTCGTTGCGCCATATCTTGACATATCAGAGATCGCTTTATAGGATAATGCCCTTAGGGCTGCACCTACTGACGCACCCAGTAAGGAGTTCCGAATATGAAATCGACCATGCTGTCTGCGATCGCGGCTGCCGCCATGCTTGCGGCTCTGCCGTTAGCATCCGGTATTGCGCGCGCTCAGTCTGTGGCCGCGAAACCCGCGCCAGCCACCGACCAGGCAGCAGTGCAACCCACGCCTCGTCTGCCCGACGGCAAAGTGGACCTTGGTGGAAAAGGCGTCTGGGCGCCGATCTGGGTTCTCGATTGGGCCGACAAAAAGTACGTGGAAGAGAATATCGATGTTCCCTTCACGCCGGCTGGGTTGGAACTATATAAAGAGCGCCAGGCCAACCATTCGAAAGATGATCCGGAAGGCTATTGTTTACCCGCCGGCGTGCCCCGCTATACAGGCACTCCCTATCCTTTCCAGATCATTCAACTGCCCGATCGCGTGGTCATCCTTTATGAAGGCGCTTCGCACATGTATCGAGTTGTTCTGTTGAACGCCAAGCACTCGGCCGATCCGAATCCCACTTGGCTCGGCGAATCGGTGGGCCACTACGAAGGCACCGATACCCTGGTCGTCGATACCATCGGCTTCAACGGACGAACCTGGCTGGATTACGTGGGACATGCCGCCAGCGATCAGCTTCACGTGGTGGAGCGCTTCACCCGTCCAAACTACGGAAGCCTACACTATGAGGCCGCCATCGAAGATCCGAAAAACTACACCAAACCTTGGACCACGCGTTTCAACGTCAAATGGCGTCAAGTGTGGGAAATTCAGGAATACGTCTGCCTGGAAAACAATAAGGACTTAATGCACCTGGGGACCACGGCACCAAAGTAAGTGGTAATCCGCGTCACTTGCGTACCGCCCAAGCCATCCCGTCCGGGCCGTTGCCTGGCGAGATATGTCCTGACACAGTTAGCGTCTTCAGGTCGACGATAGCGATATCGTTGGCCCCTTCCTGCGCCACGTATGCGCGCGAGCTGTCGGGCGTGATCTGAATTCCCTCCGGATAGCGGTCCATTTTCAGACGCGCGCGCTCCCTGCGCGTTGCTCGATCCAGCACCACCAGTTCGCCGCCTTCGCGATCGGAAAGCAGAACCAGCTTGCCGTCCGGAGTGAACTTCAAACGATTGGTGCGCTTCGTTCCAACATGCAACGTTTCGGTCACTTTCTTCGAAGCCGCATTGATAATCGATACGCCGCCGTCGCCGCCCGTAGCCGTCCATACTTCTTTGCCATCCGGCGACCAGTCGATACCTTCCGGCCCTTGGCCCACGGCAATTGCCGTCTCATTCCAGCCGGCAGCGCCAGACACGCGTTCGATAGCCGACACCGTGTTGGATCCGATGTTTGCGGTGAAGATCAAACTCGCATCCGCATTGGCGATCACCATGTGAGTGGTCGCTTGGCCCGTGCCAAACAGCCAATCAACCTTATTGGCCATGGGATCGAAGCGCGCCACCAACCGGTTCAGCTCCGCCGTGAAATAGACCTTGCCGGCCGCGAACAGCATGCCGTGCGGACGTTGCAGCGGGCCAAGTTGCACGCGCTGTAGCTCCGCTTGCGCTGGCAGATCGATTACCGAAATCGTATTTCCCGGCGTCTGCTGCCCGTAATTCCCGACATAGGCAAACTTGCCATCGGCCGACACCGTCACTTCGTGAGGCCCCTCGCCCACACTCACGCGGGCTACAACTTTTCCCGAAGCAGGATCTACGATGGCAAGCGCCTGATCCGCCTTGTTCAATACCAGGAGGGCTGGCGACGGAGTTTCCGCGGCCGCAGCCACCCCAATCATCGCCGCGGCGCCCAGCAAGCTTCGAAACCTCATAGCCCACCATCCTCTCTTGAATCTAGATCAACTGGTACAATCTATGCACGTACAATTTGGATGCCGAGCGATCTGCCCGAGATCTGCGATGGACGTCGCGACTTACTCCGCGACTACTGCGACGCCGTAAGCAATTACGCGCAGAATGTGCGCGACATGGCTGACTTGGTGATTGCGGGTGAGGAGGTGCGCGCCAATGAAATGCGCCGAATATCCCGAACAGCTTGGGATAAAGCCGAAAAATCCCGCCTGGCTCTGTACCGGCATGAAGCCGATCATGGCTGCACTCGCTCGGCTGAGGTTCGCAATATTTTAGAGCCTTAGATTTGTGAAAGCTGCCCGGGAGCGGCAGCGGAACATGTTTTTGCTTAGCATCTGCCAGTGGGTGGACAGCACCCGCTTGAACGCCTTCCTGCGCCAATCGAACTGGGCATTCCCCGCGCTCGACACTATCCACACGCTTGGTATCGTTCTGGTGGCGGGCACTATTATGCTGGTGGATCTTCGCCTCTTGGGGCTCGGCTTGCGCAGCGTTCCCGTCGCACAACTGGTCGCCCGTATCGTCCCGGCAACGTGGTGGGGCTTCGGCTTGATGCTCGCGAGCGGCGGCCTGCTCTTCTCATCGGAAGCCGTGAAGATGTATAACAGCCCGGCGTTTCGCATCAAAGTGGTTCTGCTGGCCCTGGCTGGGCTCAACGCGCTCATCTTTCATCGCACCATTTATCGCGACGCCGCTGCCTGGGACCCTGCTTCCGTCGCTCCCTTTCGGGCCCGGCTGGCAGGCTTGCTCTCGCTGGTCTTCTGGATTGCGATCATTGCCGCGGGACGCGCCATCGCTTACGCTCCCGGGTATGACCTCGGATGATGGCCCTGTCTCTGCTCCCAGCCTTCGAGTGGCTGCAGCACACCTACCTGGGCGAAACCATTCGCCACTCGGCCGCGCTCATTGCGCTGCTCGAGATTGTCCATCTCATCGGGCTGGCGCTATTGCTCGGCACAATTCTCATGGTGGATCTAAGCCTGCTCGGCTGGGGCATCGGACGGCAGCCGGTTCGCCGCATTGCTAGCGAACTGAGTAGCTGGACCAAGGCCGGCCTTGCGATCATGCTGATCAGCGGCCCCTTGATTCTTTCTTCCGAGGCGGCGAAGTGCTACAAGACGCCAGCCTTCTGGGTGAAAATGGCGCTGCTTGCAATCGCGATTGCATTTCATTTCACTATCCACCGAAGAGTCACCCTAGCCGAGCATTCGGCCTCGCGCTCCAGTCAAGCGTTGGTTGCAATCGCATCGCTCGCGCTGTGGATCGGCGTTGCGCTCGCGGGCAAAGGGATCGCAATCTTCCAGCCGGTCTGATCGCGGGCTTAGACGATCGCTTGAACCACGCCGCCGTCCACGCGCAGCGCTGCGCCATTAGTGGCCGACGATAGTGGACTGCAGACGAAAGCCACCATCGCCGCCACCTCGTCCACGCGGGCGAAACGCTTTAACAACGAGGAGGGCCGCACGCTGCGGAAGAATTCCTTCTCCACTTCTTCGCGGCTAATTTTGCGCGCGGCAGCCATCTGTTCCACAAATGTCGCGACGCCTTCGGAATCGGTGGGACCTGGCAAAACGGCGTTGACGGTGACGTTGGTTCCGGCGGTGGTCTCGGCCAGCCCGCGCGAAATGGCCAACTGTGCTGTCTTGGTCATTCCATAGTGAATCATTTCGGCCGGGATCTGTAGCGCGGATTCGCTGGAGATAAACACAATCCGCCCCCAGCCGTGCTCTTTCATGCGCGGCAGATAATGCCTGCTCAGGCGGACTCCACTCAGCACATTCACCTCAAAGAAGCGAAACCAATCGGCATCTGGAATTTGCTCGAAGGGCTTGGGTTCAAAGATGCCGAGGTTATTCACCAGGATCTCGACGTCCGGATACTTGGCGACGATCTTATTTACCCCGTCGCTGGTTCCCAGGTCGGCCGCAAATCCCTCCACCTTGCCTTTCAGGCTCGCTCCGTTCAACTTTTGAAGCGCGGCGTCCACACGTGCTTGCGTGCGGCCATTCACAATGACGTGCGCACCTTCCTTGGCTAGCGCCTCAACGATGGCATATCCGATCCCTGCGGTCGATCCGCTCACCAAGGCGCGCTTCCCTGCCAATTGCAAGTCCATTACCGGTGGGATGCACCGGGGGATCGACAGGATGCAACCGTGTCCGCGAGGTTTCGAAATAGGCGAGTCGTTTTGCGCGACGAGGGGTTACTCGACGAATTCCACCTGATACTCTTCGATCACTGGATTGGCCAGCACATCGCGCGCGATCTGTTCGATTTCGACGCCCGCCTTGCCGCGATCGGTGCCCGCCTCCAGCGTAATCTCGAAAAACTTGCCTTGTCGCACCGCTGCGATCGAGGTGTGTCCCAACCCCGCTAGCGCCGACCGTATGGTCTGCCCTTGCGGATCGAGAACCGTCGGCTTCATCGAGACGTAAACCCGTGCTTTCATGATGCCCATTGTAACGGGTAGACTTCCGTAAACGGAGCGCCCGGAAATTGCAAAGTTTTTACAAACCATTCACCATCGTCTGGCCTTGCGGAATCCAAAATAGAAGCATACGAGGTACCAGACCGCTTATGAAATCTTCATTACTTCTGATGGCTACATTGTTCGGCGCGGCGCTATGCGTTGCCCAGACCCCCACGGTCGCCGACGGTGGCGTCCTAAATGGCGCCAGTTTCGCAAAAGGGCAGCCGGTGTCGCCAGGCGGGCTGGTCTCCATCTTTGGCACAGGACTCGTTAGCAGCCTTGCCACAGCGGATACCATTCCCCTATCGAACAATTTGGGCGGTGTCACCGTCACGTTTAGCGATTTGCCTCCGGCCCCGCTGCTGGCGGTGGTTCCCGGCGTTCCCGGACAATCAGACGATCAGATCAACGTTCAATTGCCCTGGGAAATTGGCTCTGGAACCGGCACTGTCAACGTCACAGTCAACACCTCCAACGGCTCTTCCGCTCCCGTCGCCGTCAATTTCGCGCCGTCGATGCCAGGCATTTTCTCCGCGGCTGCGGGCGGCCAATTGTATGCCATAGCGGTAAACAGCTCCGATTCCTCGCTGGTCTGGCCGCAGGGTCTCGCGTCCACCGGCTCACATCCGGCGAAAGCCGGCGACGTTCTGATCATCTACGCCACCGGGCTCGGCATGGTGGATCACGTGCCTGCCGACGGCAGCATTCCCAGCGTCCTTGCGAACACCATCGCCACGCCCAGCGTCCTGTTCGGAGGCGTCGCTGGCAACGTCGAATTTTCAGGACTGGCGCCGCAGTTTGTAGGCGTCAATCAATTGAACGTCCAAGTGCCGGAGGGCGTGAAGTCCGGCAGCGCGGTGCCGTTGCAGATCCAAGTGAACGGTTTTACCAGCACGAATCAAGTGGTGGTCGCCATTCAATAAGGGCGATCCCCGAATTGCACAGTGGAAGCAGCGCGATTGGAATGCACGAGTCCTTTGACATTTTCGAATACGTCGATTTCCTGCGTTCGCGCTGGAAATTCTTGGGGCTGGCGTGCGGCGTCGCAATCGTGGCCGCGCTCGCAACCGGCTTTCTGCTCCCCAAGCGCTACACTTCCACGGCGACCATTCTGATCGACCCTCCGGCCGCGGGCGATCCACGCATCGCCACCGCCGTGAGTACCGTGTATCTGGAGTCCTTGAAGACGTATGAATTGCTGGCTACCAACGACCAGCTCTTTCTGCGCGCCGCCCAAACCTTCCGCCTGCTCGACCACGATGCATCGCCTATCGAATCGCTCAAGCGGCGCGTATTAAAGGTGGACAAGCTGCACGACACGCGGGCGCTCCAGATCACCGTCACGCTTCCTGACGCCGCGACTGCGCAAGCCGTGGCGCAGTATATCGCCCAGGGTGTTGTCGAACTCAGCCGATCAGGCGGGAAGGAGGCGGACGAGGCCCGGATCGAGGAGGCCGCCAAAACCGCTGAGATCGAAAAAGCCCGCGTGAGCGCCGCCGAGACCGCTTGGCAAAAGGTGGCTGGAGCGCAGTCCACTGAAGCGTTGCGCTTGGAAGTTTCTGACGATAGCGATCTGAAATCGCGCCTGGAAGAACAACTTCTAGACGACCAGTCCGCCGCTTCGCCCACCCGTGCTCAGCTGTTGCGCCGGCGCATCGGCGAACTTACGGTTGCGATGCACCAAAAAAGCCAGGCGCTAGCCCAGCAAAGCGCAAGGGAAGAAGATCTGCAAGCGGTATGGAGCGCCGCTCGCGCGTCTTATGATGCATCCGTGCAGCGGCTGGCGGAGCTGCGAGGCAGCCAGGGAACGCGGTCGGAGTGGCTACGTTTGGTGGATCCCGGCATTGTTCCCGAGCGACCCAGTTCACCGAACGTTCCGCTCATCCTGATCGGCGCGTTGTCGTTGGCCCTCTTTGGATCTTTGTTGTACCTCACAATATCGTTCAGCCTGACACGAGGACGGCAGCGCTACGACCTTCCGTTGCGCTTTGCCAGCCATGGCGACGATTGACGTTCAAGCGCGCGAGCTGCCGCGCAATTACTGGATCGCCGGATTCATAGGCGCCAGCGCCTGCGTTATCTCCGCATCGCCCCATCCGCTGTCTGCCGCTGCGTGGATCGCTCCCGCGGCGGCGATTCCGCTGCTTCTCTGGATGCTCCAATCTGCCAGCCGTTGGTTGTGGTGCTTCTTTTTCGCGGCGCTTCTTCTGCCGCCCCTTCCCTTCGCACTCGGCAACTCCGGACCACATATCGGAGTGGCGATCGCTGGAGTTGGCTTGGTCTGCGGTGCGCTGAGAGTGTGGGAATGGCGTCTCGAGCGCGACTTACTCACATTCTCGCTGGCCGTGTTCTTCTTGGTGCTGCTCTTCAGTTCGGCGCTGGCGGTCTTTTATTCCGGGCTGGACGTCGCGGCCGGCAGCTTGCTGCGGGTGTTGTTGTTCGGAATACCCGTATATATATTCGTTTACTCCGCGCATGGGCCCGCGCCGGCCATGCACCAAGACGCCTTCGGAGGGGCGCGGCGTCTCTATTGGTTCGGTTTGCTCTCAGCGGCATTCGCTTGCGTCGATTTCTACTACCAGTTTCCCGCGCCGGCCGGCTATGGACCCCAATTCATCTGGCTCGCTTCGGGTGTCTATCGCCGCGCTCAGGGGTTTTTCTACGAAGCAAGCACGCTGGGAAATGTGTGCGCCTTTTTCTTGATCATGATCGCCGTGACGCTGTTCCGTGACGGGAGCCGGCGGCTGGTCTCGCGCTGGGCCTTGTGGCTCGGTGCGCCAGTCTTATTCGCCGCACTCATCCTGTCTTATTCGCGCGCATCGCTGCTGAATTTGTTCGTCGCGCTTGCGGCGCTTCTTTACCTGGAGCGCGCGCGCATTCGTATAACCCGGCTGTTTACCGTCGCCGCCAGTTGTCTGGTCGCCGGTGCGTTGGCCGCCTGGCAGATTTTCCCGGAAGCTGCGTGGAACTATTGGCTGCACCTTTTACACTCGCAATTTTTCTTCTCGCAACCGGCCAGCGTGCTTTCGGGCCGCGTGGCGTCCTGGCAGACGATCGTAGCTTTTCTGGCCGCCCATCCCTGGCACGCCATTCTTGGCATCGGTTACAAGACGCTGCCTTATTCCCATGTCATCGGCCAAGGCATCGTCGCCGACAACATGTATCTTAGCCTTCTGGTCGAAACTGGAATTGCCGGCTTGATCGCGTTCGTCCTGCTCAATTTCGCCATTGTACGCACCGCTTGGCGCGCCGCACGCCGCAACGATTCACGCTCGTCGTTCTTCGGAACCTGGATCTTCTGCTTCTGGATCGGCCAGCTTTGCCAGATGCTTTCAGGCGACCTGTTTACTTATTGGCGAGTGCTCCCGCTGTATTTTTGGGTTCTGGCGATGGCGGCTTATGACTCGTAGCCTGCTGTTCCTCGACCAATTCAATCAACTGGGGGGCGCGCAGCGTTGCCTGCTCGAATTGTTGCCCGCTTTTGTCGACGCTGGTTATCAAACGCACTTGGCGATTCCAGGCGACGGCCCGTTGTCGGATGGCGCGCGCAAGCACGGTGACGTGGTACACACCATCTCTTGCGGCTCGTATACGTCCGGCCAGAAAAACTGGTTCGACGCACTACGTTTCGGGATCGATCTTCCGCGCCAAGTCTTGCGAATAGCATCTTTGGTATCGCGGCACCGGATCGATCTGATCTACGTGAATGGCCCGCGTTTGCTTCCGGCAGCGGCCATCGCCGCGCGCGGGCTTCCGGTGGTGTTTCACGCCCACAGCATCGTGGCGCAGCAATCCGCCGCTCGATTGACGCGCTGGGCCCTTCGATCGGCCAATGCCACTGTGATCGCGGGGTGCAGGTTCGCATTAAAGCCTCTAGCAGATTGTTTGGACACCGGCCGTTCCCAGGTGATCTACAACGGAGTGGCACCCGTGGATTGCATGCCGCGACAGCGCCGCGAAGCGGATCCATGGCGAATCGGCGTAATCGGACGGATCGCGCCCGAAAAAGGCCAACTGGAATTCGTTCAAGCTGCGCGCCTGATTTTGCCGCGGCGAAGCTGTGAATTCGTAGTATGCGGCGACTCGCTTTTTTCAAGTCCCCAATACCGCCGGCGCGTAGGCCAGGAAGCCGAAGGATTGCCGATCGAATTTACCGGATGGCGCGATGATATCCGCGATGTTTTGTCGACGCTCGATCTGGTTGTTGTTCCATCCGGGGCCGTGGAGGCTACCACGCGCGTGATCCTGGAAGCGTTTTCGGCAGGGGTCCCGGTGGTGGCTTTTCGTTCCGGAGGAATATCGGAGATCCTCGATGATGGCGTTACAGGCGTGTTGTCTCCGCCTACAGCGCAAGATCTGGCTGCAAAACTGTTAGACCTGTTTTCCGATGGCGGAGCATCGCTCGGCCGCATTTCCCAACGGGCCCGCGCCGCATTTGCCACCCGCTTTTCACTGGACCGCTATCGCTCAGAGGTCTTAGATGTCGTGGGACGCGCCTTGTGAAGCCATCGCCGCACGTTCCTCTCCACGCGCGAGCAGTCTTCGATGCGTTGCATTTTAGCTCTCCCCATTTTGACCCGCTCGCTTCGCTCACCGACCCCGACTGGCGTCAGCTCATCCACTTCTGCCACCGCACGCAGTTAGCGATTCCGTTCGCGCTTCGTTGCTGCGATCGATTGCCAATTTGGGTCGCGGATCGTTTCGACAAGGATGTGGTGAACAATGCGGAACGCTGGCAGCGCACCAAGGTGACGTATCAAAGGATAAAGAGCGCGTTGCAGGCCGGGGGATTCGAGTTCATAGCGCTCAAGGGATTCACGCACGCTCCCGCCTTCGTAGCTGATCCGCGCCTCCGCGCGCAGTACGATCTGGATTTGCTACTTCCTCCAGATAAAGTCCAAGCGGCCTTCCGTCTCGCACGAGAGTTAGGCTATGAACCTGCGAACGGCCGGGATCGGAATCCAGTGGATCACCTGCCTACACTCATCCGCAAAAATGGATGGGAATGGCGCGGCGACTATTTCGATCCTGCACTTCCACTCGCGCTGGAACTGCATTTTCGCCTGTGGGACGCCGGCACGGAAGGCTTCGCAGTTCCGGGCGTGGAAGATTTCTGGCAGCGTCGCGAGCGGCGAACTTTCGAAGAACTGGAGTTCACATCACTCGCCGCCGCCGATCTGCCAGGCTACGCTTCGGTGCACGCGCTGCGCCATCTTCTGCGCGGAGATGCGCGGCCATCGCACATGTACGAGATCGCGTATTTTCTCGAACACAAGAGCGATGCTGAGTTCTGGCGTACGTGGCGCGGCCTGCACGACACCCCGTTGCGTCGCGTGGAGGCCATCTGCTTCGAATTGGCGCGCCAGTGGTTTGGCTGCCGGCTGCCAGCCATTGCGCAAGAAGAGATCGAACAATTGCCGGACGCGATCCGCGCATGGCTGGCCGGATATGCGCATGCGCCGCTGGTAAACCTCTTTCGTCCGACGAAGGACGAATTGTGGCTGCACCTCAGCCTTCTGGACCCAGGCTCCTCGCGCATCGCGATCCTGCAACGCCGCTTGATGCCGCTGCAACTTCCCAGACATCTGGACGCAGTGCATTTGCCGGACAGCGTTGTCGGATGGCGAATTCGTCTGCGCCGGGCCCGGCGCTATATGCTGTTTCTCGCCGCGCGAACCTGGCGTCACGCCCGAGCATTATTCCCTGCCTTGTGGAGCGGCGTCGGGTGGGCTCTCCGGCGTCAATGAATCTGGCGCATCAAGTCGAAACCGAAAAACAGGCCGCCCGGCGTGTCGGCCGATGGCTCTCCCAGGAATTCGGCGCGTGTTCCTGCCCGCTGTGAGACGGTAACACCGGGGCTGGTTGTCAGCCCGAGTGTAAACGCATGACGGAATATCTTCTTCTGAATCCCGAATGCATACGCCGGTCTATGGATGCCGAGTTCGCTCGCGTTCATCACGGTTGGAATCACTTCGGCAATCAATGCTACCGTCGGCCGGATATCGTACGCTGCGCCAACGCCGATCGAAAACGTATTTACACCCGGTAAATCGGGAATTTCCGACGAGAGAAAACCCGTCGCCTGCACCAGCGGCCGGGCATCGAACGAGAACGTGGGAACCACATAGAACTGGGCCCTCGAAGTAATGCTGCGTGAAAAGATTCCTTCGATATTCTGGGTGTAGTTCTTGCGGAAGTTGTTCTGACCTTCGATGGACACGCGCACCGCCATATTCAGCGGAGCTTCATGATGCTCATCCAAAATGTTGTATGCCGCCATCAGCTGAATGGGCCGTCCAATCAGAGAGGGCGATCGGAAAACACTGACAGACAGCTTATCGGTAACGCCATATCGCAGACCCAGCGAAGGCAGCGCGAAGTTATCTAAGCCGAACAGTTCCGCGCCCCGGCTCTGGCCCGTGAACGCCGCATCGTAAGGAAACCGATGCGTGAAGTTAACGTAAACTCCATGTTCGTCTACCGCCCGGCCGGTAGGCAGGCTGAAAAGCAGGTCGTCGGCGGGGTTGTAGACGCCGCCTCCTCCGCTTGTTTCTTGCGGCTGCCCCGATGAAGCACTCACTCCAGCCGCTCCGAAGTTTGAAAAAGACCGGACATAGGTGGCCAGACTATCGATCTGCGCGTCGCTTAACTTACCGGACCATGCCGGCATGCTACCACCCGCCTTGCCATTACGAATAGCGGCGATCACGTCCTGAGCGCTGAGACTGCGCGCGAAGGAAGGATCGGTGAAATCCGGCGTGTGCTTGGAGCGGATGCCTTTGCCGCCTGCGCCATGACACGTCGAGCAATTCTGTTCGAACAATGCAGCAGCCGGTGCCTCCGATCCCGACCCGATCTCTTGCACCGTCTTGGTGGCTGCATCCAGCCTGTAACGCTTTCCGTCGCGCTCCAAAATGAGCGAAGAATCCACCGCACTTGAAAATGAGATGCCGAGCGCTTTCGCGAGATCCGAGGAATCGTCCGCGCCTGCAGCGGCAGGAACAGTGACGAGGGCCGCCAGCAGGACAATTGCGTAAAACTGTGTTGGATAGTTTTTCATGATTACCACGCGTCCCCGGCGAATATCACATCGGGAATGGTGAGCATCACAATCCTGAAATACAAGCTGAGCGAAAAGCGGCGCACCAGGAACAGATCGAAGCGCTTTCGCTGGCGGTAATTCAGACGGCTGCGTCCACGGACTTGCCACAGACCGGTGAGCCCCGGTTTCACCGACAATACTTCCATTACGTGCGGATGGTAATACTCGTCCAACTCAAATCGCGTGATCGGCCGGGGCCCCACCACGGACATCCGGCCCGCCGCTACCAGTGCCAATTGCGGCAGTTCGTCGATGGAGTGCCGCCGGCAAAAAGACGCAAAACGGCTGGTTACTCGTGGATCGGGCCCTAATTTGGGTTCAGGCTTGTCGTCCGGCACTTTTTCGATGAAGAAGGCCTTGGGGCGAGTGCGAGCGCCGCGCGACCACATAGTGCGGAATTTATAAACCCAGAGTGTTTTTCCGTGACGGCCCACTCTCCTGTGAGCAACCAGCGGCGATGCTCCCGATGCTACGCGGATGGCTAGCGCTAAAAGCACCAGAAAAGGCGCTAGAAAGATCAAGCACAGCGCAGCCGCCAGCGGCTCCAGCGCGTACAGCCAACTGATCGCAATAGGAACCGAGCGCACTCGATCGCCACCCCGAATTTCTTTCGCGCCCGCCAGATTCCATGATTCGGTTGCCATCATGGGCCCATTATCCGACGCGGTATCCCCCATTTCTGCTGCCATTTGGTAAAAGCGTTGTAAAAAGCGGTCTCGGTTAGATCGCCTGCTCCACCAGTCGCTCCAGCCGCGCCACGGCGTCATCCAGCTTTGAATACCGCAGTCTCCAAAGCCCGGCGTCCAACAATCGTTCCTGGCAACGTCGCTGCGCCATGCGTATATCATTCGGCCCCAGCACTGTGTACTGCGCCCAACATTCGAGCGCGCGGTCTTCCGGGTAACGATGCACCGATGCCGGCCCGCAATCTTCGCGGTCTAAGAAGACAACATGATCGACACTACATCCCGGCGCGGTCGAGATGCCCAAGGCACGCGGGCGAAGTTCGATGGCGAGTTTACCGTTCGGCCGGAACATGGGGATGTGATCGGCCAATTCGGGGAACAAGTCGGAACTATCCGGCCGGAAGCGAATACTGTGCTGGTCTCCAATGGCATAGCGATCGTCGCGGTCGCGCACCAGAAAGGTGCCGTCGTCGGTTATATAGGTCCAACCGGCGCGGGCACAAGCATAAGCGAGAGTGCTCTTACCGGCCGCTGAATCGCCGCAGAACATCATGCCGCTTCCGTTTCGCATCACCAGCGCGCCATGCAGGGGCGCAAACGCTCGCTGCTGTACCAGCGCGATTCCACCGGCAGCTAGAAATTGGTAACGCAGCAAAGCGCGATCTGCCGCCGTGCTCCGCGTCACCCACCCAAACGCAAAGCCGCGCTCGAAATCGCACAGCAGGAAGTTCTCCGCGTCCGCCACGATCGACATCAAGTGCTCTCTTGCGCGGATGGCACCTAGCGGAGCTCGGGACTCTGAATCGCTTTCGGACACGCCGAGACAAATGCGAACCGGATCGCGGTTAAACATTCGCTCCTGCGCGCCCCAGGATTCCTCGGCCGCTAGGAGCACGTCGCGGGAGTTGGTTTCCAAGTCTAGCGGATATCCAAGCGGGAAAAACGTTTTCCGCAAAGGCAATTCAAACGCGGCCAGAGCGGGATCGGAAATGGCTTGGGCGGGATGCAACGCTTCGAGCGTACGGCATGAACAATGCGAAAGCCAAGAGGACAGCGCGCCAAGTCCGCAGATTTTACAGGAAAGGTACAAACTTCAAACAAGCCGGCCCCGGCCCGCATGACATACTCCGAGCAGTTGTTGGATTTGTTTTCCGATGCGTACGGCAATCGTTCATTACTGGCTGCTGAACATGCGCGGCGGCGAGAAGGTGGTCGACACGCTGTGCCGCCTGCTCCCCGATGCCGATGTGTTCACGCTCTTTTACGATCCGGAACGTGTATCGGATAATATTCGCAGTCACAACGTTCAGGCTTCCTTTTTGCAGCCTTTTCATAAACGGTATCGATCGCTACTGCCGCTGATGCCGCTGGCGCTCGAAAGTTTCGATTTGCGCGAGTATGACCTCGTAATCAGCAGTGAATCCGGACCCGCCAAAGGTGTAATCACATCCTCAAATACCCGACATGTCTGCTATTGCCACACGCCCATGCGATATCTGTGGGACCTTTATCCGGCCTATCGTAATGACTGGACCCGTTCCCGTTCGAAACGCGGTTTGATGACCGTGGCGGCGAATTACCTGCGGTTATGGGATTTCGCGGCCGCGGCGCGGGTGGATGAGTTTGTAGCCAACAGCGAGAACGTTCGGCGGAGGATTTGGAAGACCTACCGGCGCGATTCACAAGTGGTGCGCCCGCCCGTCAACGTGGAGAACTTTTATTGGAAACCGCCCGGAGATTATCATCTGATTGTTTCCGAGCTGGTGCCCTACAAGCGAGTGGATGCCGCAATTCGAGCCTTCAATCAAAGCGGACGAAAGCTTCGCGTAGTAGGCGAAGGGCCGGAATACAAAGCGCTCAGACGGTCCGCCGCTGCAAATATCGAATTCTGCGGCCGTGCGACGGATGAAGACCTCCGAGAACTCTATGCCGGCTGCCAGGCTTTTCTGATGCCGGGAGAAGAGGACTTCGGCATCACCGCGGTGGAGGCGCTGGCGAGTGGCAAACCAGTGATCGCTCTAGCACGAGGAGGCGCGCTCGAAGTGGTGCCCGAATTCGGCGGCCTCCTGTATGACGATCCCGAGGGCTTGTCGGACGCCGTCGAGCGCTGGGATCAATTCGAATCTGACCCCGACCCCCGCGCCTTGCAGGCTTATGCGGCTCAGTTCTCTGAAGCGGAATTTATGCGACAGATGACGTNNAATCCTGTTTGAAACAAGTTCCTACGACAGCCCCAGCCATCGCCCTAACACGTGGAGTTCGGCCTCTAGCGCCGCTGCCGCGTCCGCCGTCTTTTTACCTTCGAACCATTTCCCCAGCACCAGCAGCCGCCCGTTGGCGCGATCGGCTTTCAAGTTCACGCGCGCCACCAATTTGTCTCCCAGCAAGAATGGCAGCACGTAGAAACCATACTTGCGTTTCTCCGGCGGCACAAAAATCTCAACCCGGTAATCGAATCCGAAGAGCCGGGCCACGCGCGGGCGGCTCCAGATCAACGGATCGAATGGCGAGAGCAATGCCGCCGCCTCAATATTACGCGGAGCCTTCGCTTTCGGATCAAGATACGCAATCTCGCGCCATCCTTCGACTCGAACCTCTTGCAACTCACCCGATTCCACTAACTCGCGCAATCGCGGCTTGGCATCGCCGACGGGCATCCGGAAATAGTCGGCTAAATCTTTCGCCGTTCCTACCGCATGCGCCCGCGCGGCCTGCAGCAGCAACGCGCGGCGGCCTTCATCGTGAGCCACCTCGCGCGTATGGTGTTCCGTTGGAATCAACCGCTCGGTTAAATCGTAAAGACGCGAGAAGTCCGAGCGTCTGCCCGCGGCCGCCAGTCGTCCGCGCAAAAAATGAGCCTCCAGCACTCCGCGCGTTACGGTTCCAATCCACGAGCCAGGAATTCTTGCGGGCTTATCGTCGGGCGGCGCCAGTTCATTCGCAGCTACCGGCCCCCGCCGCTTTACTTCGTCCAGAACCCACGCGGCATACTCGGCGCGCTCTTCCAAAACCTTGGCGAAGCCCCACGGGCGGACGCGATCGGTCTCGCGCCGGTATCGCAACAACGGCCAAGTCTCGACCGGGACGATCGAAATTTCGTGCGCCCAGTGCTCGGCGAATTCGCCGCTGCGATAGATCAATTGATCGAATGCAGCGCGATCGTACGGCCCCAAACGCGAGAACGGCACCATGTAATGGGCCGCGCAAACCACGTTGACGCAATCAATCTGAAGCAGCCCTAATCGCCGGATCGTAGCGCGCAAATGCTGAACCGTTACGGAGCGGGGACGCTTTTTATGAAAGCCCTGAGCCGTCAGCGCCAGCCGGCGCGCCTCGGCCTGCGAGAGCGAAGTAACCATGGAAACTCCATGGTAGCCGGAATACTATTTCGGGCGGCGCTCGCTAGTGGGCGGCACCAAACCCTTCAGCCGCAGATAGACGGCCATGTAGCCGTACATTTCGTTATCGTGAACCAGGTTGCCCCACAGTGCGCTGAGCTTGGTTTGCGGCCGGCCGAAAATCTTAACGGTCTGCGTAGCCGTGGCGTCGGTGAGAGAGTCATAAGCGCCGTCACAGTAATCAAAAGAGGCTTTCAGCGCTGCCATGATATCGGCCTTGGAAGTCTTGCCTGCGGTTTCGGCTTTCTTGGTTTCGCCCTTCACCGCCGAGCAGATCATCATCTGCGCGTCCGCGACATGGGCCACGCGGGAACCAAACGTTCCCACCTCAGGCGTTGCCTTGAACGAATAATCCCCGTCGGGCATGCGATCGGCTTCGGCCAGCAACGCGCCCTTGCGCTGATCGTAATTCTGTTTCAGTTCAGTGCTGAGCGGATTGTCCTGCGCTTGTAAAACGAAGGCGCTGGCAAACGCGGCGAAAAGGAAGATCGAGGATCTGGTAAACATCAGAGAAAGGGCGTGTGCCCCGGCGCAAATGTTACATTCCCGAACTTCGTCTTCAGAACATAAACTTGAGGCCCATCTGTACTCTGCGGGAATCACCTGTACCGTTGACTGCGTTGCCCGCGTTCACTGGTGCGGCAGACACTCCGAAGCTGCCAGAGACGAGAGGATCGCCGTCCGGAAAGCCGGCTGATCCGTAATTGCGGCTGTTCGTTACGTTGAAAAACTCGGCGCGAAACTGAGCGGTCGCCCGCTCAAAGAATCTCCAATTCTTTGCGATGGACAAATCCCATTCTCGAAAGGCCGGCCCGGTGATTTCGTTCCGGAACATGTTGCCGTCGGTTCCGAAAGCGGGAGGAACGATCACTGAGCTACCTACCATGTAGCAACCGAATGCGGCCAGGGATGCCAAACCGCTGCTGCCGGACACATTGGGATTGGTCGGCTCAGCGGCGGCCGCCGAGGTGCAAGCCGCTGGAGCGGCAGAACCGGGAAAGAATGGAACGGGCGTGGTACGGCCAAAAACCTTACTGAAGTCGCTGGCGTGCCCATACAGATTCCAGTAATTTCCCTGGAAAGGAATAATGCCGCCGGTACCAGCGAAGTCGAACAGCGGGTCATTCAGGTCTACCCCAACCCCACTGAGGATGTTGAGCGCGCTATTGATCGACCAGCCTTCCAGCGCCTGCCCAAAACCTTTCTTCCCGGGAATGTCATAAGTGACGGTGATGCCGATATGGTTCAGCGGAGTGCTGTTCATCGGTGCGTACGAACTGCTGACGTTGGTGCTGTCTTTCAAGTAGGGGAAGTTGTCGCCCTCGCCGCTCTGCGTGGTCATACCATTTTGCAACGTGTAAGAGACGCCAAATGTCAGCCCATGGGAATTCCGTTCTATCAGGCCCGTTTGCAAGGCACGATAGTTGGACCACCCCACGTTTGAATACTGCAGGATGTTCGCGAAATAGGGGAACTTGCTGTAGTACGGACGGCGCTCCTGCTCCGACGTCGCATCGTTTGTCCCCGGGGTGGGCTGATTGATGTTCACGTACTCCGGCAAGCCGTCGGCGTGAGTGCCAACGTACGCTACGTTCAAGGAGAGGTTGTTGGTGAAGGCGTGCTGCACGCCCGCGGTCCACGTGGTCATATAGCTGCGCGGTGAATTGGGATTCTTCGCTAAAAGTGAGCAGGGCGCCGGGTTGGAGCCGATGCCATTGCCGCAAGTCAACGCGCTTGCGGTGCTGTTGAACACCGGCACCACCGGCGCGCCGGGAGCGTTGTAGACCCAGTTCAGTTGATTCGGGCCCAGCTGCGGGGTGCCGGACTGGATAGTCCCGGTGTTCGGACGAATGCTGCCATCCGCGTTATAGAGGGTGAACCCAGTGGGGATGGTAGGAAGGCTGGCGCCTTGAAACGTCACCAAAGCATCCATCGGAACCGTGTCATACATAATGCTGGTGCCGGCCCGGATTACGGTGGTGCCCTTTCCGGTAATATCCCATGCAAAGCCTACGCGAGGTCCAAAATCACGTTTATCGGTCTTGTAGAGCGCGTTGCCGTTGGTCTGTTGCACCAAGCCGGTGGGAGAGTTGGGATCGAAATTACCCCAAGAATTGTGACTGTCCACCTGCGGCGGCTCGTATTCGTAGCGTAGCCCCAGGTTTAGCGTCAGTCGTCGGGAGATCCGCCAGTCATCTTGGACAAAGCCAGCGAACCGGTTGAACCCGGTGGTAGTAAACGGCGGGTTCAAGAGGAATTGCCCACTGGCCGGGTCCCCAGCTAGGAAGTCTTGCAACGCCGTGGAGGCGCCAAAAGCCGAGCCTCCGCTGAACTGGACCTGGCCATCGAGATAATTAGGCGCACCGTACCCTCGGTATAAAGTGTGATGGAACTCGCCGCCAAACTTAATCAGGTGCCTGCCGCGAGTGTACGAAACGCTGTCGACAAAGTGGTAGGTGTTTTGGAAAACAATCTGGTCCTGGATAAACTGACCGGCGCCCGTGGCCGCAAAGTTGCCAATGTTGATGATGGGGAATCCGCACTCGGGAGACGGCGCATTGATGCCTGAGACAAAGCCGAATTGCTTGGCGTAATCGGGCTGGCCCAGATTCTGCGTACACTCGCCGTTATAATCTTGCAAGTTGTACCGGTCATATCCGAATCTGGCTTCGTTCACCCAACTGGAATTGGGGACGTAGACCCACACCGCCCGAACTACCATAACGCGGTTGTGATCGATATTCGCCCAATAGGGCTGCAAACCGACTCCAGCCGTTTGATCGGTGGCGTTGCCCAAGAGATACTCACCGTTGATGGAGTTCTTGTCATTGAGGTGATAGTCGATTTTTTCGAGTTGGTTATCCGAGTGGCCGATGTTGTCTAAGCCGGAGGATTTCAGAAAACTGGAAGTACCATTGGTGAAAACGCCCTTGGTTGGATCGCAAACACCAGCGGCCGTGCAGCCGGCCAGATTCAAGCTGAGTTGATTCGGCTGCACGCCATTCGCTTTCAAGCCGGCAATGGCATCCGGAAAGCTATTCGCCGGATCACCGCCCAGACTGAGCGAAGTAGGAACGGACAAGATTCCCGGGGCTCCGACCGTGTAGCGGAAGCCTTCATAGTTCCCAAAATAGAAAAGTTTGTCCTTGATGATCGCTCCGCCGATGGACGCTCCAAACTGTTCGAACAGGTCGTCGGCCTTGGGCAAGTCACCCCCATTGTTCAGGTAAGGGCTCCTGGCATCCCAACCGGTGTAACGCCCATAAGCATAGGCCGATCCATGCAACTGATTGGTGCCCGACTTGAGACCGACGTTCACTACCGCGCCTTGTCCCCAGCCGTAGTCGGCCCGAGGGTTCGCGCTGATATTCACTTCCTGGATCGAATCAAGCGGAAGTATGGTCAGCTCATCCGCACTCGTTGTGGCGCCAAAAAGAGGACCTGACATCGCGAATTGATTCATATCGTCCACGCCGTCCAGCATCCAGACGTTAGTCATGAGACCCGCGCCGTTGCTGGAGTAGTTCGGCGTGTTCCCGCCCGGATGCCCCGTTACGCCTGGCGTGAAATCCAATAACTTGGTAAAGAGGCGTCCGTTCAGCGGAAGATCTTCCAGGGTCTTGGTTTCGATGGTGGTCGAAATCATAGCGCTCGTGGTGTTGATAATGGGGGGCGTACCGGTAACAACAATTTCCTGCGTTTGAGCGCCGGTCTGAAGAGCAAGGTCGATGCGGACGTCCTGACCCACGCCCACCGCTACGTCCTGCCTTACCGCGACACTGAATCCCTTGGCCTCGGCACGAATGCTGTACGTGCCAGGGACTAGACTAGGCGCCGCATACTCGCCCGCCGGGTCTGTGGTCAATGTTCGCGTAACTCCTCGGGCGACGTCGGTGACCATGACCATCGCGCCAGGAACCAACCCGCCGCTTTGATCCGTCACGGCTCCGTAAATACGACCTAAGTTCAATTGTGGAAGCGCCGGCAAAGAACACAACAAAAGCCCTAAGCCAACGGCGAACGCACGGAACACACTAATCCTGTAGCCAGATCGGAACAAATTCATATTTCCTCCAACGAACTAGGTTGCAGCGTCAATGTGCTGTGACTTACTAAGTGTGCGCGCGGCCATCCCAAATGGGTGGTCAGGGCCGGATTCCCCGTGCCTGCCGGCAACTTACTCAAATTGACAGACCACTAACGGCTACAATTTATATTACAAATCAGGGGTCTCGTCAAGGAGGATTTTAGTGCGACATGTATGCAGATACAGAATAATTTCTGCATACAGAAACGGTCCTAAAATTTTCACGAATAATTCAGGTTACAGCACTAAGCTACCGCTGTTAGTGGTTACCCGTGCGCCGCTGGATGAATTGATGCCAACGCCATGCGCTCTTCGCCATGCGGATCGTCAACCACCTTGCACTGGTTATCGAAAACCATGGTGGCGCGCTGATCGGTTTTAAAAACCGGCCAGTTCGGCAGCCCTTTGTGATTCGGATTACCGGTGCGCGCGAAGGCCGCCCAGGCACCGCTCATCTTGTCTTGCAGCGGATAGCGATCAGCGCCGGAACCGGTCATCGATTTCGCTTCATCCACATTGTCCAACACAAACGGAATTTCGAGTGTGTGAAACGCCTTCAGCTTGCCATCGTGCACGGGCGATTTCCAGGTGAAGTAGTACAGATATACAGGCGCGGGCTGCGCCGCTTTGCGCTCAGCTTCGGTGATCACACCCGAGCGGAAACCGTAGGACGCGATGATTTGGGAAAGGTCGATGTCGCTGGCGTTGGGCCGGCCCTTGCGGTAAACGGCAATCAGCTTGTCCACCTCCGCATCGTCGGCTCGCGTGGCTTGTTTTACGGCGGCGTGCAATTCGGGCGCATCGATTGGATCTAATTTGGTATTCGGGAAGAAATTCACTTCAAATTCCGTGGACCCGATGAGCAACGGAACATCGGCCGACAGAGCGGGCGCGGTTGGATCGAACGGACCCGCGGGCAGCGTCCTGCCATCCAGCACCGGGGCCAGCCTCAGCCCGCGCGTACTCAGTGTCGCAGCTACCAATTGATCCATCGGGACCTGCTGCAGATCTTCGGCAGTCTTCACTGCCAGCTTATCCATGAGAGTGTTGGCCGTCTTGGTGGCCTCTTCCGTTGAAACCCCCTTGAGGTTTGCTCCGCTTTGCACAATGGCGCGGTGGAACAGGCCCTTGGCCGAAGGCATTGCCAAAAGCGTGCTCACCTTGCCAGCGCCGCCGGACTGGCCGAAGATCGTCACGTTTTTCGGATCGCCGCCAAAATTCGCGATGTTATCGCGCACCCATTCGAGAGCCGCTACCGCATCCAGAATCCCGCAATTGCTTGCGTTCTTGAACTTCTCACCGCCGATGTCAGCCAGATAAAGAAAGCCAAAGGAATTGAGACGATGATTGATGGTCACGGTAACCACGTCGTGCTTGCGCGCCATGTTGGCGCCATCGTACATGGTGTAGCTGCCGTTGCCGCTGGTGAATCCGCCGCCGTGCAGCCAGACCATTACGGGCCGCTTGCGCGCGTCACCTTGGGAACCCAGTCCATTGGTCCAGACGTTCAGGTGAAGGCAGTCTTCACTGATGGTCTGCTTGGGGATGGTGGCCGCCACTTCGGGGATTTCGGTGTGAGGACCCTGGGGCGCCTCAGGCCCCCACTCGACAGTTTCCTTGATGCCGGACCATGCTTCCGGCTTGACGGGCGGCATGAATCGATTCGCGCCGCCGGTGGGCGCACCGTACGGAATGCCGCGGAATGCATTGACCTTATTTTCTTGCACCACGCCGCGGACTTTTCCCGAAGTGGTGTTGGCTACGGGCCCTTGCGCCGAGCTGTCCTTGGCGCTTGCGGCTATGGCGTTGTTCCAGGCTCCGCCCAGAATAGTGCCGGCTCCGAGTGCCGCGCCACTGACAAAGGATCGTCGATTCAATTTGGTCTTCATGGTCTCT
>PKZC01000373.1:22356-32082 GCA_003132905.1 Bryobacterales bacterium
GTGGCTGGTGGCTGGTGACTGGTGAGGCAGATATTGGGGATTGGCGGTTGGGGATTTGGGATTGGGATGCAGGGATTGGCCGGGAGTGATGCCGCGATGTATCTGGACGGAGCTTATCATCCTACGGCGATGTTGAAGAGGCGAGGCTGGTGGAGGTGATTGGCAGCGGAGGAAAAAGAACCGAGGTGGAACGGTGACGGGCGACGCCGGTCTGCGCAATCCACATTGATTCAAACTTCCTCGAAGCTTATTCTTTCTAGCGCAATCGATGTAGGCCCGCAGTTGGGTCGTTTTTCGGAAAGGGGCTTCGCCTTTCCGCGATTCCTAAACACTAGCCGACTTATCCTGTATTCCCGCCGACTTCTGTAAGCTGAAGTGCCGAGCGAGCTTATGGATGGTTTGGCGGAGAAACTAGATAGCAGGCTGCGTGCCTGGAGACCCAAGACGGGAGCCGAGGTGCGCGATAAACGCCGGTTGCTACCCGGTTATCTCTGCGCGTCAAGTACCACTCAGATTGCAACAAGGCCGACTGTCAGCTCAGCGATTAAGGCGGATTCTGGTGGCGCTTCAATCCAGGAGACCCGCCCCATTTGAATACGCGTCGCAGGTAAGCGACGAAGTAGTCGTTCCGCCAGTCCCTGAAGATCGTATCGGCGCGCGAGTCACGGAAATCGATGTAGTAGTGATGATCGCGGTTGATATTCGCTTTGAAGAACTCGTGTACCTCAATGGGGTGACCCCAGCTGTTTCCCAACAGAAAGTACTAGCCTAGTATTTGTCCGATAATCCGACTGATCAGGAGTTAGACGCTTCGACGCGGTGTAGACTCTGGGGTGATCGAAGAAACAGCGCGACTTGACGAGTCGTACACTCCGATTCCGTTAAAGCATTTAGCTTCTTGTCAAATTGAAGGCTCAAGATGAACGATCAACAAAAGAAGGAGCAGTATTCCGGAGCGCGAGATCAAGAGATCCGTGCGGCACTGGATCAGCATTGGGCGGCGTCCGATGCCAACGATTTTGAAACGGAGCACCGCATCTATCACGAGGACGCGGTGCTGGAATACCCGCAGTCAGGCGAGCGAACCCGCGGTCGACGCAACATACAGAACCAACGCGCTAGTCAGCCGAGCAAAAAGCGGTTTGCTGTCCGACGAATCATTGGCGGCGGTGATCTTTGGGTCACCGAATTCGTCCTGACATATGACGGCAAGCCGTCCTACACCGTGAGCATCATGGAGTTCAGGGACGACAAGGTTGCGCGGGAAACACAGTACTTTGCCGATCCATTCGTGGCTCCCGCATGGCGCGCTCAATGGGTCGAACGGATGGACACATAATCTCGAGGCGCGAGAATTCGCTAACGACACCGCCATTTGCGGTTTGCAGCATAATTGTCGAGAACAAAGATTAACGCCAGAGACCCGCTAAGTCCTGCTTAACGCGGTTATCGGAGAAGTCGAACCGTATGAAATGGGGTATCGTTTGATGGAAGGACAAGAGGTGGATTGGAAACGGTTGGTCCAGTTCGCGCTGCTGGGTAGCAGTGATTTGGAACCATATGCGATCCTGCTGGTACGCGTTTCGCTCGGGCTGTTCTTCGCCATCTCCGGGGCAAACAAATTGTTTGTCGCCAGCAGCAGGCAAACTATGTACGAAACGCTCGTTGAGGCCAAAGTCCCGTTTCCCCACCTGATGACTTATTTCGTGTCAGTTGTCGAGCTTGTTGGCGGATCCTTGCTGACCGTGGGGTTTCTTTCGAGCCTGGCCTGCGTGGCTCTATTGGTCGATATGCTTGTCGCCATCCTGACCACCAAGCTTTCCGCCATGCCCAAAGGACTTTCGCCTCTTAACTGGCTCGACGATTTCCTCTACCTTCCGGAAGTCCTGTACGTGCTCTTCTTTATCTGGCTGATCTGCTTTGGTCCGGGAAAGTTCAGTGTCGATTACTGGCTCGCCGTCAAGTTACTGAGGTGATCGATCGACGAAGCAGCTTGTTGCTAGACGAGAGCTTGATGGTCATTACCAGAATTTTTCAGCCGCAGGACTGGCGCTAAGTCCTGATTAACGCACTTGTCGCCGACGAAATGCGGACTACGGTCAAAGTGGATCGCTGAGACCTGGCGCGTTTCCCTCGTTACTGATCCGGGGTGATGTCTGAAAATTCCACTTCCTGGAACTTGGCGCGCATGATCACATCCGTTGCCCGCTAATTTCGCGTTTCAACCAGGCCTTGGCGAATTCCCAATCGCGATCGACGGTTCGCGTCGAGATCTTCATAACTTCGCTAATATCCTCGACGCTGAGCCCGCCGAAGTAACGCAGCTCGACAACCTTCGCCTGGCGGGGCGCCACTTTCGAGAACTCTTCCAAAGCCTCATGCAACGCCAAAATGGATTGATCCGGCTCCGGCGACAGGACTGCCAGGTCATCGACATTTATTTTCACGACTCCGGCGCCACGCTTGCTGGAACCGCGGGTACGGGCGGCGTCCACCAGGATGCGACGCATCACCTGCGCGGATAAAGCAAAGAACTGAGCCCGATCCCGCCAGCCATCATTCTTAACATCGACCAGACGAAGGTATGCCTCATTGACCAGGGCGGTGGTCTGGAGCGTATGGCCCGTCCGTTCATTTCTCATATAGCGCCGCGCCATACGGACGAGGTCGTCGTAAACCAGGGAAGCAAGGCGGTCGAACGCCGTTTGGTCGCCATCCCTCCAAGCCCTTAGCAAGACTGTGACTTCCGAAGGCCCGGAAGGGGTCATCGCATTCTCCGCCCGAAAGGTTACCACGCTGTGACGGATTTTGCTTTCCGATTCCGCCTGAAAGCGCGGAGGCAAGAATTCAATGCGGATCTTGAGGGCGATCGCGCTGGTGGCGTTCCTCGCAGCAGGCGCTTGGGCGACTGAGGAAAATGGAGCCCGAAATCACGCGGTGGTGGTGTGCACGACAATCAGCCGTGATTTTCTGGTGCACCGAGCGGAAATAACAGCCGCCAGTATGTTCGCTGAGATCGGCGTGCAGATCGTCTGGCATCCTGATCGTGCGTGCCCACCCGATGCGATTCGGATCACTTTCTCCGATCGTGCCGATCGCAACTTCCGGTCTTCAGCGCTGGCTTATGCGCTGCCCTACGAGGCAACTCATATTCAAGTGTTTTACGACCGGCTGCGTCAGCACCCCACCAGGCTGCAACCGGTTTTGCTCGCCCATGTGCTGGTCCACGAAATTGCTCACATCCTGCAAGGGGTCTCGCGGCATTCAGCGAGCGGCATCATGATGGCGCGCTGGGGTAGCAGTGAATACGACGAAATGGTGGTCAAACCGCTGCGTTTCACCGACGAAGATATCCGATTGATTCGCGTGGGACTGCAAGCTCGCGAGTCGCGGCTGATCGCGGCCAGGGAGTGACTGTGGCCATGGCGTAAGTTCCATTCCTTTTCCGCCTAACCGGGCGGAGGCAAGAACTATGAAAATCCTGCTGATGGTTGCAATGGCCATGATTGGAGGCAACGCGCGGGCGGACACAGGCGGGGCATTGGAGCACGTGGTGCCGGTGTGCATGAGCGAAGGAGTAAGGACACCGGCCATGTATTTAGCTCGCGCGATCGTCTCTGAAATGTTCGAGAAGATCGGCGTGACCATTGAATGGCGATTCCAAGAACGTCTGTGCCGTTCGTTGAGTGGCGTCATCTCGATAAAACTGTCAAACGACACCCCCGAGAATCAATTCGCAGGGGCGCTCGCCTACGCTTTGCCCTTTGAGGGGACCCGAATCACCGTCTTCTATGATCGCGTGAAGCGCACGGTTGAGCCCTCAGTAGTGCCCCACTTGCTGGCGCACGTGCTGGCGCACGAAATCGCGCACATCATCGAAGGTACCGATCTCCACTCGGAAACGGGTGTGATGAAGGCGCACTGGGATTTGAGCGACGAGCAGCGGATGTACCGCAAGCCCCTCCCTTTCACCGAGTTTGATGTATTGCTGATTCATAAGGGTTTGGAGGCGCGGCGGTAAAGGGATAACATCATTCAGAAGGAAACATCCAGAAGGAAATCAGGCGATGGGCATGAGCGCCGAGCGGTTACAACAGATCGAAGAGCTGTATCACTCAATTCGAGAGAAGGAGCCGAGTGATCGCGAAGTCTATCTGGCCGAATCCTGTACGGGCGATGAAGAACTTCGCCGCGAAGTAGAATCTCTGCTGGCTGAGAGCGACTCCAGGGAGCTCTTGAACAAGCCCGCACTGGAAATTCTGGCCGGAGTGCTGGCAAACCCCGATCGCCTACGCTTGGCCGCGGGAAGGCGCTTGGGGCCTTACGAGATTGTCGAGTTGATTGGCGAAGGCGGGATGGGGGCGGTGTATCGTGCCAACGACAGTCGATTAGGCCGCGATGTGGCGATCAAGGTTTCGGCTGAGAGATTCAGCGAAAGCTTTGAGCGCGAGGCACGGGCCATTGCGGCTTTGAACCATCCCAACATCTGCACCCTTTACGATGTGGGACCCAATTATCTCGTCATGGAGTTTGTAGAGGGCGAAACGCTCGCCAAGCGAATCCATCGCGGCGCGATGCCATTGAACGAAGCATTTGGAATCGCCCGGCAAATTGCGGACGCGATTGAGGCGGCCCACGAGAGGCGGATCATTCATCGAGACCTTAAGCCCGGAAACGTAATCGTTACGCCAGGNNACAAGCGCGCCGACATCTGGGCGTTCGGAGTGATCCTTTACGAGATGCTCACTGGCCGGAGCCTGTTTCGAAGGCCAACCGTGGCGGATACGCTGGTTGCCGTATCGACCAAAGACCCCGATTGGGATCTTGTTCCGCTGAAAGCTCGCCGTCTTCTGCGGCGCTGTCTGGAACGCGACCCGAAGCGCCGGTTGCGCGACATCGGCGAGTTCCCCTTTCTGATCGAAGAGACGCCGGCCGAGAGTGCGCGCGTTTCTCGTCGAATATTACTCTGGGCTCTCGCCGCAATTCTCGCCTTGGCAGCTGCACTGCTCGCCTGGGCTCCGTGGCGAAGCGGCCTCAACGCGCTCCTGGCCGCGCGAGGTGCGCCTCTTGTTCTTATACCCGTTGACCTGGGATCTGGGGTCTCGTTGTTCGCCGATAACGGCCCCGCCCTTGCGATTTCGCCGGATGCCACACGCATCGTGTATTCTTCGCGCGACGCCCAGGGAAAGGTTCTGCTGTATTGGCGCAGACTCGATCAATCCTCGGTTAACGCGCTCCCCGGGACTGAGTCCGCTTTCGATCCATTCTTTTCGCCCGACGGCAAACACGTCGCGTTTTTCGCCGATGGGAGGCTCAAGAGAGTTGAACTGGAGTCGGGAAGCATCACCGATCTTGCCAATGCCGTGAACCCCGCCGGAGGTAGTTGGGGCGAGGACGGCAGGATCGTTTTCCATCGAGCTCCCACTCTGGACTTGTGGACCGTGCCCGCTAACGGAGGGGAGCTCAGTCAGATTGCAAGGGACCCGGAACTGAGGGCTGGCCGCTACTGGCCCCAGGTTCTGCCGGGAGGACAGGCGATCCTGTTCACGCGCACAAGGCTTGGGGCCACAGGAGCCAACATTGGCAGCGCGCGTATTGAAGCGATGGCCTTCAAGGACGGGCGGCAGCGCGTTCTGGTGGAAGGAGCCACCTTTGGCCGCTATGCCGCGAGCGGGCATCTACTTTACCTCAGGCGTGGAACCGTTTTCGCCCGCGCGTTCGATGCCACACGCCTCGAAGTGACCGGGCCGGAGGTGCCGGTCCTGAATGGCGTAGAATATTCCAGCTACGATGGAGCCGCCCAATTCGAATTCTCCAGGAATGGGACTCTGGTGTATCGGGCCAGCCGCCCGGGAACCGATCTTAAGACGGTCCAGTGGATGGACAGCGACGGGCGCTTGGAACCGCTGCTGGCAACGCCGGGAGATTACCGGTCACTGCAACTCTCACCGGATGGGCGGCGTCTGGCACTGTCGATAGCGGACGGGAAGACGGGCGACGTCTATGTCCAGGAAATCCAGAAGGGCCAACAACCGACTCGCCTGACGGTGGACTCCGGCATGGTGGATTCCCCACTGATCTGGAGCCGGGATGGCCGCTACATCTTTTTTCGGGTAGCCGAGGATACCTGGTGGGTCCCCTCGGACCGGGCCTCCCAGCCGAAGCAACTAGTAAGCGGGTTTGTCGTTTCGGGAATAACGACGGATGGAACCAAACTTATGGTGGTGACCAGGACGCCGAAGACCAGAGGCGACGCTTGGCTGCTGCCCATTACAGAAGACTCCAGCGGACCACGGGGCGGACAACCGGTGCCTCTGCTAAACGGACCGTCTAGCGAAGCCGCCTTGGATAGCTCTCCCGATAGCCGTTGGATTCCATACGCGTCCGATGAAACCGGGCTCCCGGAGGTGTATGTCATTGCGTCCTCCGATCCCAGCCTGAAGTGGCCGATCTCGCGGGATAGCGGAGTGGCCACCTTCTGGTCGCGAACGTCCATGGACCTGTTCTATTGCACGTTCTTCTCACCGGTTCGGATAATGGTAGCTCCTTACACGGTGGAAGGCGGACGGTTCCGTCCGGGACAGCCTCGCCCATGGTCTCAGCGAGCCATTCCGGCGCGGGCAGGTCTGGGAGCCGAGATCATGAGCGTTGCGCCGGACGGGAAGCGCTTTGCTGTGCTGATGCCGGCAGAGGAATCCTTCAGCAACCGCGTCGTGTTTGTGACGAATTTCTTCGATGAGATTCGCCGGCGACTCGCGGAAGCGAAGTAACTGCGCTCACGAGAGTTCTCATCGGGCCGGGCGTTCCGGCAGCGTTAGTTCTGGCGAGGCCGGCTGCTGTTGAAATACTTCTTATAAGCCGCGATCCAATTCGTGGCGATGTCATGTTGCGCGGTGGCCAAGTCCAGTTGGCCATCGCAAACCATCTGGTGCAGCCGTTGCTCCAACGCGTCTTTTACCCGGGCGTTCCACACGGTGCTCGAATAAGGCTGCGGCCACAAATTCCGGATATCGCTGGCGCCGCCCAACTCCGGCGTGATGAGATAGTCCACTTCATAGGCATCCAGCTGGGCGTTCCGAATGCCATATTCCTCAAACACTCGCCGCTGCAGCGCCACCGGAACAACCAACGCTTGATTGCCCGAGACGGCGCAAACATCCGACTTCATCACGGGACGCACCACTCCCGGCGTCAGTTGCGGCCGCGGCACGGACGCTGTGTTGGGGCGTGGTACGAGATAGAGAACCAAAGCAATCGCCACCCCACCCAGCGTTAGACCGAGCGCCGCTTGCGCCAGCACCAGGCGTCGGGGCGCAGCCGATTGCCGCGCATTCTCTGCCAGCAGCACCTTGAGCAGCGCGCGCGGACCAGCGGCCGGCGGTATTTTCGAATCGAATTCCTGCTGACGGGAATGAACAAAATCGGCGATTGCTGTTTCCAGTTCCTGGCGGCGCGTACGGCATTTCCAGCACGTGTCAAGATGGGCATGAACCAGCTTCTCGTCATACCCTGTCAGCTCGTTCTCTATTTCCAGGAGCAATTGTTGGTCGGAAAGATGCGAATCTTCATACTTCATAAGTGTCACCGTTCGGCTGAGCGCGCGATGCGTGCAAGAGATCGGGCGAGCGAAAGGGATACGGCGCCGAGCGACATATCGAGAATCCCGGCGATCTCCCGATAGCGCAAACCTTCGGCCCGCAGAAAAAGACACCGGCGATCCTGTTCCGGCAGGGCTTGGATAACTGCCAGCAGACGCCGTTGGGTTTGACTTCTCACCATCTGATCTTCCGGGTTAGGGCCCGGCTCAATCGCTAAATCGCCGACACCGGGCTCGGCCCGTGCCTCCAAATCCCGCCGAGTCCGGTGGCGCCGCTTCAACGCCAAATTGTGAGCTACTCGAAACAACCACCCGCGGAGGTTCTCGCGGGATTTGCCGCGATCGAGGTGCTGAAACAGCGAGAGGAAAACCTCCTGGAGAACTTCCTCGCCGTCCGGAAGCGCAAGCCCGAAGCTCGCGAGATAGCGAAGCAAAGGCTCCCTGAGCTCGTCGAAGAGCGCGACTACTTCCTTCTGCAGCCGCTCGCGGCTATCACCGGCCTCCGCCGTGGTTGTGGCTCGCAAAACCGGCAATATGGTGGAGTCTTGAGACGACATGCGATGAATCCACTATATTGCATATTCCGCGATCCGTCCTCTTGTTCAGGCTTTCTCTGCCGTCAGGGCGCTGATAGGTCAGTTTGCTGATTCTCCTTGATATAGGACAGCCAGTACAACCTGAGCCAGCTTCAGCCGTTCTATAGCCGCAACAAGTACGTGGGGCTCTTCGTCCAGGATAGCTGGCGCCTGAAGAAGAATCTCATGCTGAATTATGGACTGCGCTGGGACCGCATCGAGCCGTGGTATGAAAAATACAATCAGATCGCCACGTTCGCGCCGGGCCGGCTCCCTCAATCTGAATCGCAATCCTCGAAACGGCGCCTCGTATTTCAATGCCGGACTCTTCAGCGAGAACGCGCTGGGAACTCCGGGCAACGCGTCGCGGCGTTATTTCCATGGTCCCGGAATGGAGAACTTCGATATCGCGCTTCTCAAAAACCTGCGCCTTGCCGAATCGAAGTCGCTCCAGTTTCGCATCGAGGCCTTTAACGTCTTCAACCATGCTCAATTCTTTGGACCGCAAGCTGTCGACGGCAACATCAGCAGCTCAACTTTCGGCCAAGTGGTTAGCGCTGCGGCTCCCCGGTTGCTTCAGGCCGGCGCGAAATTCATATTCTGAGAGTGTACACTGAGGATTCCGCGCGATTATGATCCACGAAATCCTGCCGGTCGGCATACTGCAATGCAATTGCTCCATCTTCGGCGACGAGCAATCACGCGAAGCTGTGGTCATCGATCCGGGAGACGAGATCGGCCAAATCCTGGGCGTTTTAGCGAAACACAAGCTGCGCGTGAAGGCCATCATTATTACGCACGCGCACATCGATCATATCGGCGGCGCTCAAAAGCTGAAAGCAGCCACCGGCGCGCCGGTGTACATGAACGCCAAGGATCAGGAGCTTTACGATCACCTGGACATGCAGGCCGGATGGCTGGGGATGCCGGCGCCGGAGCGGACTGAAATCGACGTTGCGGCACGCGAGGGCGATACCGTCAAGCTCGGACCCGCGGAGTTCCACATTCTGGACACTCCCGGCCACACGCAAGGCAGCATCAGCTTATGGATTCCGGCCGAGGGCAAACTGATCGCGGGCGACACGTTGTTTATGGATAGCATCGGCCGCACGGATCTGCCGGGCGGCGACTATGAGCAGATTCTGCGGTCGATTCACGCGAAGCTGTTGCCGCTGGATGACGGAACGGTGGTTATTCCAGGTCACGGCCCGAACACGACCATCGGGCGCGAGCGGGCGAGAAATCCGTTTCTGAAAGGGCTTTAGCGGCAGAATATGAGACAGATCGACAAGAGTCGCGAGATCAATCGTCGGCGCCTGCTCGAAGTCTTCAAGAGCGAGGAGCCTATTTGGAAGGATGAGGATCACCCTGAACTGAAGGATGGCGCCGCTGAATGGGTGCGCAAGATGCGGTCTGAGTCCGAAGCGCGTTTCGAGAGGATCCAACAGCTCCGCGATCGTGAGAATCCATGAAGGAATCGCCAAAGGCACCGTCTCCCTCACGGTCGCGGTTCTGTAACACTCGCTAAGCACGAGACATTCTTTCCGAACCGCG
>PKZC01000089.1 GCA_003132905.1 Bryobacterales bacterium
CGTAACCGGACAGCAGTGAGTCGTAGTGAAGCTTGATCTGGCCACGTTCCAGCTGTTTCTCGAGTCTTGCGACGGGGTCATCGAGTTTGGAAGAGCGGTAGTTGATCGGGGCGTCGGCGAATGGGAGGTAGCCCTGATTCTTCACGACCACGCGGCCGACTTGTGTAGTCGCCGTTTCCGAATCAGCTCCGGCGACGCTTACAGTGCATGCAAGCCGGCAAAGAGCAAGCAGACGGAAACTTTGCATGTGGAGTTCAAGAACATAAACCGTGTTGCCAATACACTGTCAGATCCAATTTGATCGACTATCTATACTACCTGGATAGAATATAGGGCCATTATGTCGGGGTCAAGGGCCAATCTTCGACGCGGTGTTTCTAAATTCTGATTTCTATGCAGCCTGGCTGCGGGCGGCCCGCTCCACCGGAGCGCCGACAAGATTGCCCCATTCGGTCCAGGAACCGTCGTAGTTCACGACATCCTTGTATCCGAGCAAGTACTTGAGCACAAACCAGGTGTGGCTGGATCGCTCACCGATCCGGCAATACGAGATGATCGGTTTGCTTCCGGTGACCCCTTCGGCGTCGTAGATGGCTTTCAGTTCGTCGAAGCTTTTGAAGGTCCCGTCTTCGTTCGCCGCTTTTCCCCAGGGGATATTGCGCGCCCCGGGAATGTGGCCGCCGCGCTGGCAAGTTTCAGGCAACCCGGGAGGCGCCAGGATCTCGCCGCTAAATTCCTGCGGGCTGCGAACATCCACCAGCACCTTCGATTTCGCCTTCAGTACCGCCTGAACATCGCCCAAGTAGGCCCGAATCGAGAAATCTTCGCGCGGCGCCGGGTAACGCGTGGGCTTGTACCGCGGGATGTCGTTGGTCAGCTCGCGGCCTTCCGCCAGCCACTTCTTCCGGCCCCCGTCCAACAGTCTTACGTCAGCATGTCGATAGATCTTCAGCTGCCAAAAAGCCCAGGCGGCGAACCAATTGTTGTTGTCGCCGTAGAGGACGATGGTCGTGTGAGGCCCGATGCCCGACCGGGTCAGTAACGATTCGAACTGATACCAGGGGGTGATGTCGCGGCGAACGGCGTCGGAAAGATCGGTTTTCCACGACCACGCCACGGCGCCGGGGATGTGTCCGGCTTCATAAACCGCTGTATCGACATCCACTTCCACCGTTCGGATGTTCGGATCGTTCAGGTGCTCGGCCAGCCATTCAGTGGGGACTAAAACCTCCGGATGAATGTAGTTAGACATAGGATTTAGTGCTCTCTTCGCAGATCATACGATTGTCTATAGGAAATATCTAGTATCAGATGGGACGTCTTGTCGAGAGGGACGAGCGGTGCTTCTATTCCGCAGCGTTCGGGTCAATTTGCCTGATCGGCAAATCCCAATGCACTTCGGTCAGCTCCCACCGCCGCAGCTCCTCGCGTTTCATCGTGGCCTGGTCTGGAAACAGCTGCTTCTCCACTTTGCTTCCCTGCGAAGACGAGCCGGCGTCCTTGTAATAGATCACGATGCGATAGTCCCAGCGATGATCTTCGCTGGTGTGCAATCCGGGGCGAAACACTTCGTACTTCAAAACCCCGCCCAGTTCCTTCTCTTTATTGAGGGTCGCAATCTGATACTTCTGGAAGATCTGCCAAAACTCGTCCTGATAGCCGAACTTTACTTTATAAACCCATTCGACGATGTAGGGTGGATTGGTTTGCTGGGCACTGGCCACGCTGGCAGGCAAAATCGCCATGGCCAGCGGTAAAATCAAACGGATCGCGGTCTGTTTCATAGACATTTCAGCTGCTCCGATTCCCTAAAATGTAACGCGCATCCCAAGCTGTAGCAACCGGGGACTATCGATCTGTTAATAAGAACACACGAGCGGCACTCGAGAGAGCCTGAAGAAACCGTCGGGAGGGCAATAATTAACTAGACTGACCGGACGTGCTAGGCTGAAAATGCGAAGAGGCCAAACAAGTCGGCCTCTGAATGTTTTCGGACTGAAACGGACGGCTCAGTGTTTCCACCACTGAACAACCCGCGCAACTTCAGGCTAAACAGGTGCGCGCCGACGTGTCCAATCATCCCCGCCTCAGCCGAAAC
This sequence comes from Bryobacterales bacterium, assembly GCA_003132905.1. Next base: position 2,099 of record PKZC01000089.1, read on the forward strand.
CCGCCACTGGCCTGCCTCTCAAAAGAGAATCCCAACAGGCTTGTGAGTCTGTGGGACATCGTGAAATCGTTCTCGGTTGAGATGCTAATATTTCATTCCAATACAATTTCGTTCTTGGAACGAAGGTGCCATCGGGCTAGAAAGGTCGTCAATGCTGAATCGCCTAACCTGCCCCCTGAGGATGCAAAACGGGCTCAGACTTTACTGGGCTTCATGAAGTCATCCTGCGACGAATTGGATATGGCGGAGTGTTCTCGTGTCATTGCGCGAGTACTCGTCACACTTGGCATAGTTCCAGAGGAATTATCACTGCCGGAGATGTCAGAGCCGGTACGCGTAGAAATAGCCGGGTTTGAACATGATTTGGATCATATACACGAAGCGTTCGAGTTTGAGCTAAGGCAACGCGCGTACATCTGAATAGAGCCAGCGCGAAAGTCCTTTTTGATGAGAGATCAGCTCTTCGGAGAATCGGTGTCTTCCGCTTTCCCATCGGCCAACTATGACATACGGCAGGCAGGCAACTGTTACGCGGTCCAAGCGAATACCGGAGCGATCTTCCATTTGATGCGGGTCGCGGAACATGGCTTGCGGGCTTTGGCCCGGGATCGCCGCGTAAGAGTGCCAAGAGGCACAGTTGAGTTCGCTACCTGGGAGGAAATCTTGAAGGAAATTCAAAAAGCAGTGGAAGCAATAGACCAATATCCGAGGAGGGACGCGCGGGACGCGCAGTACGAGTTCTACCACGGCGCGATGATGGAGTTCCGCAGCTTCAAAAACGTTTGGCGCAACACTAGAATGCACACTCGCGGACCATCGAACGAAGATGATGAACGGCGAGAAGCTGAACGCGTAATGCAGCGCGTTGGCGATTTTATGAAGATACTTGCGGCCGCAATCAGCGAAAACAAACGAACCCCAATCATTTGGAAACGAGCCTACAATCGGACGGCCTAGTGCCTGCGGGGTTCCTTCATTTTGTCTCCTGGCCGAATTTTATCGAGCTGCTTGCACCAAAGAGTCTAGTCAAGCCTTCGGTCCATTGCAGTGCGGTCGCAGCGGAGTATCCGGGAGTCGATTCAACGACCATGAACCGCCGTTGTTGATCGACTGGGAAGGCGATGCTCGCCATGGGCGGCACTCGATGTTCCAGTGTCGCACTCGTACAACCCGGAAAGTCTGCCTGACAGGCACCTACATCTACTGGGTAGTCGGACAGGTTCACGAAGAAATAAGCGACGCCCCGCAGAGCGAACACATCATAGGTATATTTGTGGTGAATCGAGTATCGGCGCGCGCTTCTCACGGCATTATCTGAAAGTGGATGGCGATACACCGCCAGATCGGGCATGCTCGTCAGCGCATCCCCGCTAAGGTATTCATATTCGGAAGAGACCACTACCGGACTACCGCCCTTCTCGATGGTTCTAAACCAACCAAATTCCGGGGTTTCTGTAGACAGATCCAAACGAATCTCTGTCTTGCTTCTGCCAGGGACACTGTTTGTTGCCGAATCGAGCAAGTCGCCAGAAGCGGAATATCGCTGAATCGTGACATCCCGTGCTCTCTTCCCTTGGTTATATAAACTTACCGTTACGCTCGCGCCTTTTACAAAGGGAACTGCAAGGAAGCATGTCTCGTGCGACCGTTCAGCGGCAGGAACTACGGTCGCGGAGCACAATATCGCAAGAAGCGGTATAGCCCCCGTCAAAGCACTTGAGCATTTTCTCATTGAAGAATGAGCCTGAAGGCGGGAGCGAAGCGATCCGCCGGCAGGGTCTCCTTTCTTGCACTGGCGTCCGGTTATAA
>PKZC01000234.1:0-1833 GCA_003132905.1 Bryobacterales bacterium
GCACATTGTCGCCGGTGGCGCCATCGTACCGGCGTTCGTACCAGCGGCGTCGCCACGCGCAGCTAGAGTGCCCGCGAATTGGGTCCCATAAGACAATGTTGGCAGATCTTCTTATAGCCAACCAAGTATAGATTTTGTCAGATGGAAACGGATGCAACACATTTGCAACATTCAGGCGTAAGTCATTGATAAATAGGTAGCCGAAACGGTTTCCTAAACCGAAGGTCGGAGGCAGTCATCAGTTCATTTTGGCGCCAACGCGTCTGGGCGAGAGCTGAAGCGCCAATCTATCATTCAAGTGCCGCACAGTACGGTCCATAACATCGGCGCCGACCTGTTCGAACGCTGAAAACGCATCGACGGCGAAATTCAACCAATCGCCCTTCCACGCTGCCGATATCGTGTATCGCACCCGGGCGATGGTGAGGGTCGCCGTTGCCGCGTTTCCCTTCCTTGCCTCGGCCGCGTCTTCCAGCAGGTGCGCCAGCATCCGATCAAAAAGCGGGCCCAGAACCGCTTCGAAAGCCGGATGGTCGATGGAGCAGCCGCATGCGATGTCGTCGAGAGAAGCATGCCTCAGGATGAGGGCTTTGCGGGTGATCGGGAAGTAGCGCACGTCCGGATGCGCCGTTGGCCCGCAAGCCTCGTCGCGGTCGAGCCGGTGCGCGAACGCCTCGACCCGATAGTAGTCGATGGCCAGAGCAAGGCCGATCCCCGGCGTGTCCAGGGTGAGGTCGGTCACGCCCTTCAGCTTATCGAAATCGGGGCTTGACCTGCGGAACCGCGGCTCGGCGTAAAAGGCTTCCGGGAGACTCATCCGCACGTCCTCTTGCTGTAACGGACCTCAATGAAATCAATGCTCCCCTTCTGATTCCTAAACCGAAGGTCGGAGGTTCGACTCCTCTCGGGACCGCCAATTTCCTGGGCTTTTTTCATCGAGCAAAATTTTTGGCTCTTTTTTGGCTCTCCTACCATTGGACCGCTATGTGCAGCAGTGCGCTGTCAGGCGTGGGCGCAAGATTACAGCGCTTGAGAATAGGCAGAGTTTCAAATAGCGATTATCGGATATTCTTTCGCCGGGAGCCCTCTGATTTCAACGGCAGAGGGCTCAAGCGAGCGGAGATCGCATCCGCGCCAGATCTTGCAAGAAGTGCGCGGGGGAAGAATTCGCAATACTGCTCCTCGTTGAACCACGCACATTTGATGTCGAAGAGGCGAAGGCCCGCAAGTCTCGTGAGCGCTAACGCGTAGAGTGTGAGTTGCGCGATCGGCTTGTTCGTACGTGCATCGGGCTTGTAATCAAGAATGTGCACAGCACCGTTGCGGACCTGCAGAAAATCGATATGGCCGGTAAGAACGCGCGGGGAGTGATCCGGCGGAAGAAGGCGAATGTCGTGCTCCACCTCAAGCGCATCAATGTCGGTGGCCGTCAGCCAGATCGGTATCTCCACCGCTATTGTCACGCTGTCATTGGCAAGCATGAAGCGCTGTAGTGCTTCATGGCGCATGCGGTTGTCGCCGACGGCAGGCAGAACAAGCGCGGCGGTACGGGTCGCGAAGTTCTCTTTCTCGACAACAATGAGGTGATTGCGATCTACAAAATTGCCGAGCTGCGACGCTCGCGAGCTGTCGCTAAAGAGGTCGTGCGGACAAATTTCTGGAACGCGCTCAAGAAAGTCGGTAAGTGGTGCGAAGCGCTTGTGCCTCTCATCTTCGCGCAAACGGGCAAGTTTGGGGCGGTGATAGGCGAAGCTATAAACTTGACGATGATAGAGTTTGACCGACCGAATGGTCTGTGCGGGCGATATCCCATTTGGCCGCTGCGGGCGGAGA
>PKZC01000234.1:1964-2717 GCA_003132905.1 Bryobacterales bacterium
GCTGCCGCAGTGCGGGCAGCGCGCCGGTTGTTTGACGGTGTGTGGAACGCGATGGGCGTGTGCAAGCGAAGTGACCATACGAGGGGCGATGGCTGCACTTTACCACGCCCTCGGCACGTCAAGGATTTTGGTGGGTTTGATGACGCCGCGTGGCTTAGTTGAGCCGCGGGAGCGGATTGGTTGCTGGTGGAGCCGCGGGAGGGGGTTGGTTGCCGTCAGTTGATCATGAATTTAGGCAAAAAAGTTTGACAAAACTGCAGATAGCTTCTCGATAGCCTGATCTATTGAATCGACGCCGTAATCTCGTCTTGTAATATTCTGAGACTGAAAATGAAACGCAGGATCCTCAAACCAAATGCGGCCAGCTTGAATGCTAATCGGGATTTGCCTGCGGCCAATACCCTCTTTCGCAAAATCAATTTGTCCCCGGAGAATCCCAGCTTTGGTATCCATCACGTTCAACGTAAGCTGGACTGCGGCTTTATTGCCAAATTTAGCCTTCACAACCTCATCAAACTTGGCAATCAAATCAAACAAGCGCGCAAATTTCTCGTGAGCCGCCTGGACCAGCTCATTCTTGGTCGGTAGTCTTTTTGCAGTACTTATTGGCGCATTAGCAATGCTGGCCTTAAATTGTGCCACCAAATCATCTACGTTTTTCGTCATGTTGCTACCATCGGCTATTGTCGACCAAGTTGCCTGAACCCATCATCCGGCGCAAGCGCCTCAGTGCCGCTCGGCATGTCTCGCGGG
>PKZC01000234.1:2824-2966 GCA_003132905.1 Bryobacterales bacterium
GCGCGTAAGGCGATGAGATCGTTAATGGATTCCGGAGACCATAGGAGCGTCATACGCCCCGAGGAGATCGGCGCTCCTTTGGAGTCTCCCAGGAAGCAACCCATTCGCTGACGCGCGCGTGCGCGATGCCTTTGCCTCGGTC
>PKZC01000034.1:0-2588 GCA_003132905.1 Bryobacterales bacterium
GGCTTGTCCTCATGAAGGAAGGCGGAGGCCATGGCAAAAGCCTTTCTGGTTTTTCTTGCCTAGCCATAATGCGGCAAACTCCTGATAAGTTCCCTATTTGAGCTGGGGCACGGTCCGCAGGTCGCAGTCACTGCGCCGCTCGTAGCGCGGCAAACTGCGCGACCGCATACTTGGCAATGGTACACAATGCTAGCATACATGGCGTGTGCCACATCTCGAAAGCGCCTGATTTTACTGGGTTTCGGCGAAGCAAGCTTGCTTCCCCTCGGCTCCACCACTCGCCTTCGCCAAGGGTTCGGCGTGGTTCTGGCCCGAAGATCGCAGCGGCGATTACAGCCAAGCATCCGTGGCTAGTGATCGCGTGCGACAGTTGCGGGACCGTCGTCGATTTGGATTTGCGCGCGCGTAAAGCCGCGCGACCCCTAGGCATCAATCCGCGTTGCCCTTCGGGACGTTCGGTGTCCCCGCTGCAATGGCCACAGGAGGCCGCGCATCGTCGCGCTGGCGTCACACCCGTCGATTTGAAAGCGACCTTCCAAACAGCGCAGCGCAGTTGCGCGGCCATAACTTTTTCAAAATTACCACAGTTTAGGTCGTGCCGGCTGCATTGCAGCTAAACTGTTTGTTTTTTCGTGAAGTGATCGGTCACCCACCCAACTGCGTCGCCAACTTCATGGGCGTGTCGAGCTTGCTTGAATAACTTTGGATTAGGAAAAAAGGGGCAGCGTGATGAGCGCTGCCCCATTCGTCTACAAACTCGCGCTTTGCCGCTTTCAGCGGCGATGGCCGAGGCGAATGCCTAAATTGCGCGCCTTCTGGCGCAGAGCTCCAGCAGTCCGCTTCATCGCCTTCGAAATCTTAGCAACCGGCAGTTTCTCTTTCGAATATTTCTTCAGCTCGGCAACATTTGCCTTCGTCCATTCGACACGTTTAATCTTTCGCTTCGCCTTCTTCGCCATTTAAAACTCCTTTGAGAGAGGTGGGGTTATTCCCCGGACGGGTTACTAAACGTTTCATAACGGGCTGTACATCGGATTATTGCAGCGGCCTATTCCATCTCATCAACCACCTAACTGCGTCGCCAACTTCCGAGGCGTCGCATGCTTACCGTAATACTGCTGAATAACCTGCACGCTAGTGCCCATATTCCTACCGACGTCGAACACGCCAATACCCCGGCGCAATGACAGAACGGCATAGAAATGCCGCAAGCTGTACAGCGTATATTTGTCACCGTGACTGTTGCGGATGATGCCAGCAAGCAGCAGAACCTTATCGAACTGATCGATCAAAGTGATAACCCGGCTCCCATCACGCATCACAAACAGCCAATCATCAGCCCCTGCACCACTTCGTCGTGTTAACAGTCGATCAACCGACTTGGCAGCTGAAGCGCGCAAGATCACATCGCGCTCGCCGGTCTTACCTTTGACTTTGAAGCGATAATTTCGACGCCCGAGATCGTCCTTAAATGCTTCAAGATCGCGGATTTTGAGATTGTTCGCCTCCCCTACCCGCATGCCAGAATTGGCNNAGCTCGAATGCTGGTCGGACACGTTTGATCTTGGGCGTGAAGCTAAACGTCGGAAGTGGTTGGTCTCCGCGATAGCCCTGCTCGTGCGCCCATCTGACGATCGACTTTCCAAGTGTCGTTTCCCACTGCAATGTTTTGTCGGTTGGATTTAGCTTCGCGTTCTTCGGCAGCGTCTTGAACTGAGCGTAATAACTTTTGCGCCATTCGATATAACCGCTCAGTTCCTTGTTGCCGACGCTCTCGATGCTTTGATCGCCGATATATTCACGCCAGAATTTCACCACGCGTTTGATCTGGCGCAGCATGTGCGTCGATGTTCGGCCTTGGGTCTGCTGCCTTTCGCGTAACGCAACATATTCATCGATCACACGATTTACGCTACGGTTGGTGAGCGGGAAGCCCGACTGCTGTCGAAATTCGATTGAGTGAAATAGCTTTCTGGCTGCGGAGATGGCTTGGGTTTGATTGCGGGTCTTAAGTGAGCGCCAGAGATAGCGATTGGCTTCGGTGCGGATGCGAGCTTGATAGACGCCGTTTCGTTCAAACACGCAGATGCGGTCATTTTCCAATCGTACGGCAGCTCGACCATTGTTGGATCGAGTGTCGTTGTCAGGCATTGGAAATTGTTCGAGCTAGGGATTTTGGAGCAGCCGCGAGCTTGCACATCAGCGCAATTTTCGGACAACCGAGAAATGTCATGAAATAACTATTCTATGATATTATTGCAGAAGCCACTGCAGCGCAGCGTTTTTCTGCGTTGGCGCTTTTAGTCGGCGCTCGGAAATATCATGAAATGTGCGGATGCGTTACTTTTTATGAGATTTGTGTGGGCTGCTTTTAGTCGATACTGTTTTTTAGGCGCGACATTCTCAGGCGTGATAATCGGCCGCGACGGTCTCATCGACCGGGGCCCGCCGTGTGTTCATTGCGTTGAACACGGGCGTGAGCGCGATTGCCACCAGAAGGTTGAGGATCACAGTATAGAGGGCGGTATAGCCTGGGAACGTAAAACCGCCGATCGCGAGCGGATAGGTCGGCGTGAGGTTCACCGCCA
>PKZC01000034.1:2599-3539 GCA_003132905.1 Bryobacterales bacterium
TTCGCCATTTGTGCTTCTTGTTTGTCGGTTGGGTTCTTATTGATGAATTCACGGTAGATATTGCGGGTATAGAGATTGGAAGCGGCGATCGACATGATTGCCGCCGGTACTAGAGCGCCGATACCGATTGCAGCGAATGCTATGCCGATAAACCAGGACGGGAAGCTGTGGAGGAAGAGCGCCGGCACTGCGAAGTTGTTGCCGAACTGTTTGAATCCCGCGGCGTATTCGGGAAGGTTCGCGACCCCGGCGGCAATGGCGAAGAAGCCAACGAGGGCGAGCAAGCCAAGCATAAAGGAATAGCCTGGAAGCATTGCGGCATTGCGACGAATGGCATGGCCGCTGCTTGCGCTCAGAATTCCAGTAAGAGAATGAGGATAGAGAAAAAGTGCGAACGCCGAGCCAAGCGCCAGTGTCGCGTAGGCGCCGTAGGCGCCGGTGGTGTTGGGTCCGGGAACCGCAAGTAGCAGTTTTTGTACCGGCACGGCTGCGAAGATCTTGCCAAATCCGCCAAGCTCGATCGGAATGACGATCACTGCGGCGAAAGCCGTGATGTAGATCAGGATGTCCTTGACGATCGCGATCGAAGCTGGTGCGCGCAAACCGCTCGAATAGGTAAAGGCTGCCAAGATCACGAAGGCAATGATTAATGGCAGATCGGCCGCAATTCCGGTGCCAGAGATGCCGAGAGCCCCCACTACGACCTGGATACCGACGAGNNCGAAGCGACCGCGAACGAAATCCCCGGCAGTGATATAGCCATGCTTGTGACAAACGTGCCAAAGCCGCGGGAAGACCAGAAATAGGATTGGATAGATCACGATCGTGTAAGGCACTGCGAAGAACGCGATGGCCCCTGCGCCAAAGGCGAGCGCCGGGACGGCGATGAACGTGTAGGCGGTATAAAGATCACCGCCAACCAGGAACCAGGTGACGATTG
>PKZC01000337.1:0-4266 GCA_003132905.1 Bryobacterales bacterium
TACGTAATTTGACTTCACGTATCGAGCAGCCAGAGCAACCAAGATCCCGACGATTGCCCCTACCAGCATGTGGTCAAAAGACTCCTCGGCGGTAGGAACCAGGAGTTGGTCGGCTCCACGCAGGTTCGTGCCCCTCAAGAGGACGATGTCCAGTGGAAGCCTCCCGACTAGCGGTATAGAAGGACGCAGCAAGAATCCAATGAGTCCTCCAACAAGGACACCAATTACCGGTAGCAGGAATCGGTTTGAACTGTCGTCGTGCATCAGCGTCGCACCGACCGCGGAGTCGCCAAGCCGCGCTGCTTTCCATTCGATCATCGCGGAACGGAGCATGGTGNNCAACCCGCCGCAGGATGGCATCCTGCCCTACTTACGGCGTTCGATCATCGCGGACCGGAGCATGGTGGCGGCGGCGTAGGTTACCGCGATCACTACCAGCCAGCGCACTGCGGTCAGGTTGAGTGATTTTACGATGAGTGCGGCTACGAGGACGCCGGGGAGTCCACCGAGCGCGAGGCCTAAGGACGCTCTCGGGCTGTAGCTATCCATACGGATGAATCGGGCGCTCGCTACGGGCATGAGGAACGCGCAGGATCCCATCATGATGGGGAACGCGGCTTTGGGATCCATGCCGAGCAGGCTGACCAGGATCATGCAGGGTCCATAGAGGCCGATGCCGAGAGTCATGAGCGCACCGAGGAACAGGCTGCCGGCGATCCCCACGCCCAATTTCCAATTTTCCAGAATCATGGACTGGCCACCGCCGGGCATCAGCTTCAGGTTGGTCATCACGAAGAGGGACGCGGCCACCAGCAGCGCGATTCCCATTCCGATTTGGACGCGGCGGCGCGACCAACCAGCGACGATGCCAGCGCCGAACCATGCGCCGAGGATCGCCGCGCCGATCAAGGATACCAGCGTCAACATGTCCACCTGGACGATGGCGATGAACAGGAAGGCTTCGAGGATGGTGGGCGGCGTGTGGCCGACGTTCAGGGTTCCGGGGATTTTCTCATCGGGCACCAGCCGGAAAAACTTGAAGATGGCGGTGGTGGGAGCAAACGAGCCGATGCCGAGAGTGTCGAAGAAATTGGTGACGCAGCCGATGGCTAGCTCGGCGAGAGAGGGAACTCCGGGAGCGCGGCCTTTGCCTGTAAACCAAATCCAGGCGTAGGCCACGGTAACCACTCCGAGAGCGATGAAGAGCATCCCGCGCGCATTCGGCATGGGAGCAAAGATAGCACAGCTTCGTGGCAGCGCATGGCGCTACCCCACACATGCCAGAAAGGCGGAAACTCCAGCTACTCGGTCCGGGCTTTGGTGTCGATCAGCTTGCGGATGTTGGCTAGAAATTCATCCACGCTTTGCGATCCTTGATCGCCGTGTTTCCGATTGCGGACTGAAACGGTGCCGTTCTCTGCTTCACGGTCGCCCACCACCAACATGTAGGGAATTTTCTGCAATTGGGCGTCGCGAATCTTGAGATTGACTTTTTCACTGCGCTCGTCCAGGGTGACGCGCAGGCCTTCCGCCGCCAGGCGATCCTTCACTTTTTGTGCGTACTCCATATGCCGGTCCGTGATGGGCAGCACGATGGTTTGCACCGGAGCCAACCACACTGGAAATGCTCCGGCGTAGTGTTCAATCAGAATTCCGAAGAAGCGCTCGATGGATCCGTACAGAGCGCGGTGTACCATCAGCGGCTGATGTTTCTTGCCGTCGTCGGCGATGTATTCCAGATTGAAGCGGCGCGGGAGCGTGAAATCGAACTGGATGGTGGAGAGCTGCCACAATCTGCCGATAGCGTCCACCAGNNGCGTTCTCGGCGAGCTGCCACTGATCGGGTGCGCCGTCATATTTCCCACTGGCGCCGCCATCCCAGGTGGAAAGCTCGGCTTCGTAGTCGTCAAATCCAAATGTTGCAAGCACGTCGATGGCGAACTGCAGGCAGTTCACAATTTCGTCTTCGATCTGCTCAGGCGTGCAGAAAATGTGCGCGTCATCCTGGGTGAATCCGCGGACACGCAACAACCCGTGCAACACTCCCGACCGTTCATAGCGGTAAACGGTGCCGAGCTCGCCGAGACGCACCGGCAGGTCACGATAACTCCGCAGTTTGTCCGCGTAGATCAGGATATGACCGGGGCAGTTCATGGGCTTGAGCTGGTATTCGGCATCATCCAGCTCCATGGGCTTGAACATGTTCTCGCTGTAAAAATTGGCGTGCCCGGAGGTCTTCCACAGCTCGCGGCGCATTACGTGCGGCGTATAAACCAGCGAATAGCCGCGCGCCAGATACTGGTCGCGCATCCAATCCTCAATGATCTTGCGGATCGCGCCGCCCTTGGGATGGAAGAAAATCAGACCCGGGCCAGCCAGTTCCTGGATGCTGAAGAGGTCGAGCTCCTGGCCGAGCTTCCGATGGTCGCGCTTCTTGGCCTCTTCCAGGCGCGCCAGATGCGCGTCTTGATCTTTCTTGCTGAAAAAAGCGGTTCCGTAGATGCGCTGCAGTTTCGGATTGTGCTCGTCGCCTTTCCAGTAAGCGCCGGCGACGGAAAGCAATTTGAACGACTTGATCCGAGAGGTGGAAGGCACGTGCGGGCCGCGGCAAAAATCGATGAACTGCGGGCCCAGCGTGTATTCGGAGAAGATATCGTCGGCTTTTTCGGAGATGAGCTCTTTCTTCATCCAGTCATCTGCGTATTTTTGAAGACCAACTTGCTTCGGCGTCAACTGTCGCTCGAAGGGCAGGTCTTTGGCTTGCAGTTCCCACATGCGTGCTTCGATTTTTTCCAAGTCCTCGGGAGTGAATGGGGTTTCGCGCTGGAAATCGTAGTAGAAACCGGTGTCGGTGGGCGGACCGATGCCGAGCTTGGTCTCCGGAAACAGTTCGAGCACGGCGGCCGCCAAGAGGTGCGCCGTGGAGTGCCGGTAGACATTGAGTGCCTCAGGATTTCTGGACGTGAGGATCTCGAGCTTCGCGTCGCCTTCGAGCGGGCGTGTGAGATCCCACATTTCGCCGTTCACGCGCGCCACCACCGCGTCATCGGCAAGGCGCTGGCCAATGGACTTGGCGATATCCAGGGGACGGCTCCCGGCCGGAGCGGGCTTCTGGCTGCCATCGGGCAGGGTTATTGTAATGCTGTCGCTCATTAAATTTCAGGGTAACAGTTCTCGTTTCTGGTTTCTCGTTACTGGCCCGCTACCCAGGGCTAAGAATGATACGATTGTGCCATTGGCCTCAACCACTGATGGGCTACGGTCGAAACCATAATCAGTTGGAGTACGAGGATCGTTCCCGCCATAACCTCCGGATTGGAGAATTTGTCTTGGGATGTTCAGGCACGCATCGAAGAGGGTTTCTCTATCGGTATTGTGATCATGGCGGCTATTTCGCTCTCATTCGTCTTGCTAGGGATTAGAGTGTTCCGTAACGGATTCCCAAGGAACACGAAGGCATAAAGCTTGGGTGAGATTTCGTGAAAGTAGAGTCGTCGTACGCTATTCTGAGAAAGAACGGCAATGACGAAAGCATACGAACGCTGGATACGTTCCTGGGAAGACCGATTGTGCAACCGCGCCACCAATCGCGTGGTTCGTCATTTCGAATGGGGGCTGGACTGGACGCGGCATTGGCCCAGCGCCCAACGGCATCCCAAGAACGGGGAGAGGCCCGAGGATTACCTCTTCAAGCTGAATCAGGCCGCGCTGCTGGATAGCGATGAATTCTTCGGCTACGAACGCCCCCGGGACTTCCGGCTGGACGACGGCATGTTACGTTTTCACTCACCGGTGGCGTCGCCGTATCCGGAGAACAACGTGGTCCACGCCAAGTGGTTTCCGGCGCAAGATCGCAAGAGGGCCGTGGTGGTGCTGCCGCATTGGAATTGCCCCGCCGACGCGCACTACGGGCTTTGTCGCGGACTTCAGCGGCTGGGTATTTCCAGTCTTCGGCTCAGCCTGCCGTACCACGACTATCGAATGCCTCCCGAGCTACAGCGCGCCGATTACGCCATGTCCGCCAACGTGTGCCGCACTATTGACGCCACGCGCCAGGCGGTGATCGATGTCCGCTGCTGCTTTGACTGGCTGGAGGAACAGGGCCTCGAACGCCTGGGCATCGTTGGCACCAGCCTGGGATCCTCCTACGCATGTCTTGCGAGCGCCCATGATCCGCGCATTGCGGTGAACGTTTTCAATCATTGCTCAACGTATGTTGCCGATGTGGTCTGGACCGGGCTCTCCACGCAACACGTGCGGAAGAGC
>PKZC01000337.1:4288-27165 GCA_003132905.1 Bryobacterales bacterium
GATGTGGTGTGGGCCGGACTTTCGACGCAGCATATTCGCCAGAGCCTGGAGGCGAACATCGATCTCGATACGCTGCGCAGATCGTGGATGGCCGTTTCCCCGGTGAATTATATGGAAAAGTTCGCGGCCAAGAAGCAGAAGTCGCTGTTCATCTACACCGAGTACGACACCACTTTTCCGCCGGAGCTTTCGCGAGACATCGTGGCCAGGATGCGGGANNAACACAAGTCGTTGTTCATCTACGCGGCTTACGATTCCACCTTTCTACCGCACTTGTCCAAGGACATTGTCACTCGCGTGAGCGAGCTGGGAGTGGATCACAAGGTAGTGGTTTTGCCGTGCGGCCACTATACACTGGGCGAGACACCGTTCAAGTTTATCGACGGATATCACATCTGCTCGTATTTGAAGCGAAACCTTTAGCGGCGCCTAGATCGTTTTATCCCGGGCGTAACATAAGGAGTCCAGCTTGCACTCCGCGCATTTGGGCTTGCGCGCCACGCACAGCGCCCGGCCGTGAAAGATGAGCTGCAAAGGGAACTCGAACCATTTCTCGCGCGGAATGATTTTCATCAGATCCTGCTCGATCTTCACCGGATTGCTGTTCCTGGTCAGGTCCAGACGTTGCGCGTTGCGCTGCACGTGAGTGTCTACGACAACTCCCTCATGGACGTTGTAACAACCGCCCAGAACGACGTTCGCCGTTTTGCGCGCCGCGCCCGGGATGGTCAGCATCTCGTCCATGGTCTTAGGAATCTCTCCGCCGAAGTCCGCGAGAATTTTGCGCGCTGCGCCAATGAGAGACTTGGCTTTGTTATTGAAGAATCCAGTGGACCGGATGGCGATGGCAAGTTCCGCTTGGTTGGCCGCCGCGAAGTCGCGGATGGTTGGATATTTTTGAAACAGCGCAGGCGTCACTTCGTTGACACGCTTGTCGGTGCATTGCGCCGACAGAATGGTGGCTACCAGCAACTCCCAGCAATTGCTGTGATGCAAAGGCACCGTAGGGTGGGGATACATCTGATCCAGGATCTTCAGGATTTTGCGCAGGCGCGCGGCGCGTTCAGCCGCGGTCTTAGGACGAGGAACCAACTTGGGCGGCGTAGCTTGCGGGATTGTTTTCGATGCCACGCCGCTATGATCGCACGGCGATTGGCTGGTGTTATTGGCGGGCCACCAGGACCTCGGTACGAAGAGACTGCCAGTCTGGAATGGACGCCGGTTTAATGGAAGCATCCAGGTCGGTCCGAATCTCTTTCGATTGGTTGGGTCCCAGAACCGCGATCGGGCTGGAGACGCTAAACAGCGGCGGCTCGGCCAATCCGTCCACCGAGCGGACAGCAATGCGAATGTTCAATCCGGTTAGCTCGTTGGCCGAATGGTTGATTACGATGAATTGAAGCTGCGGCCTCCGGTTTGATCCTGTGACTATACGTACTCCAGCCACTTCCACCGATCGGGCGGCAGGATGCTCCTGCACCATGGGCGCGGCGGGTAGGGACGCAGCGTGGCTAATTGGCGCCGGAGCCCCGACAGCAGGCGCCTTGCTATCGTGATCTTGCGCCATGTACTGCAGCAGACTTGCGGCGCCTAAAATGACGACGGTGCCTATCAGCAGAGTGAGCGGCCAAGCGGCGGCCCGCTTGCGATTCCGATGCAACCGGGAATTCTCCTGATCCAGGTTGATGAGCTGCGGGGGAAGGCTGGGACCCGCGAGCGTGGGAGCCTGCGGGCCTGCAATGACAGCGCCGCTGCCCGAGTACTCCGGCGCGATGGCTGTCAACTTGGGCTTTTGCGAGCCCATCCATTCGCTGGCGGGGGGTGCGGGCGCTGTAACGATTTCGGCCGGGGCAGCCAGCAGATGCGCCACCGGTTGCTGGCTGAAGGAAGAGTGAATCGCGTCGATCGCCTTCCGGTTGAACTCCTCGGTGTACGTCTGTAGTGCGTGTAGCAGTTCGATGAGAGATGCACCAGCCAGATTTAGTTGGGATGGCACCAAGGATGGTTCGCTCGCCTTATAAACCAGCGGCGCGGACATTCCGTCGCTTGGACTGGTCCGAGGCTGGCCGTTGCGATAAGCAGCTACCGGTTTTAGGCCCGCGTTCTGCGGTTGATTTACCGACCGGGCAAGATCTGCAATGGCCATCCCACTGTGTTCCGCACCGGGCACTTCCGCACGCACGAAAGCGACTGATCGACGGCGCGACGGCAGCGGTTCTACCGACTGGTCGAGGGGTCTGGACGGGGCGCTCGAAGCGGCTTGAAACTGGACTTCGGTAACCGGCGCGAGAGTTGCAGTCTGGAGCCCGAATTCCACGGCTTGAACGGCGGCGAGCGGGCCAAGCGCGGGGCTGGAATTTCGTGCGGGGACTGGCGCTGGACTCAACTTCATCGGTTCCGGGCGAGGGGCTGGAGCTGGCCTCAGATCGGGGAAGTCGAGGGCTTCCAGCTGAAAACAGGGCTCGGGCTCAGCCGTCTGTACGGCCGTTTCGGGCTCTTGCACGGCAACCGCGGCCCCATTGGCGGCCACCAGCAGTTTGCGCTGCGGCGCGGCACTAAGCAGGGCTGTTGAAGGAGCGGACTGAAAGTTTTGTGCCAGTGACAGTAATCCCTGGCTGACACCGCCCTGACTATCACCCAGATGACTATCAGTGCTAGGGTTGCCATCGTTTCCAGCCGGCTGGCTCACGGAGGTTGGCTGCCGGACTGGTGAATTTCGGGCCGGACTCTGAGCTGCGGCCGTGCATGTAGGACATTCCCGGATGGCAGGCGAACACTCGTGTCCGCACTCAGGACAAATCCAGTACAGCATATATATTCACTCTAGGGCCAAAGCGCTTTTATATCTGTCAGTGACTTACCCTACCTTGTTCTAAGACGGGCCTTATCTTTGGCAAATCACGGCACCTACGGACATTGCGGGCTAAGACTCTATACTGGAAGGGCTTGGAGTTTTACCGCCAGAGTTCTGCGACGCAGGCTAAGGCCGGGCCGCAAATCGGGATACTGGCGGGGAGTTTTAACCCGCCCACAATCGCGCATATCGAGCTGGCGCAAGCGGCGAGCGCCGCTGTGGATCTAGTGGTTTGTGTGATCCCCCGAGCATTCCCCCATAAGGGGTATTCCGGTGCAACGCTGGAACAACGCGTCGAGATGCTGGACGCCGCCGGATTGTCGGTGCCCCACGCGATCGCGTCCACCAGCCAGGGATTATTCATCGATATTGCGCGCGAGTGCCGGGATCATTATGGCACCCAGGCGCGGCTGTCCTTCATCTGCGGGCGCGACGCGGCTGAACGAATTATGGGCTGGGATTATGGACGGCCGGGCGTGGTGGAGGAGATGCTGGACGATTTTGAGCTTTTGGTTGCGCCCCGGGGCGGGCATTTTTCGCCGCCCGAAGAGCATCGCCATCGGATTCACGCGCTGTCTGTGCAAAGCGGGCACGAAGACGTGTCGTCAACTCAGGTGCGGGAGCGAATCGCGCGCGGCGAGGACTGGGAACACCTGGTACCGGAGAAAATTCGGGAACGAGTACGAGAAATCTACTCGTGCAGCGAAGTGTCAAGAAATGCGCGTAAGCGGTGACTGCGGCTGGGATGCCGCAACTTGCGCAGCGCCTTGGCTTCGATCTGGCGNNGCCTCGATCTGGCGGATGCGCTCGCGCGTGACGGCGAAGTGCTGGCCTACTTCTTCGAGCGTGTGCTCGCTACCATCTTGCAGGCCGAATCGCATCTTGATGATCTTTTCTTCGCGGGGGCTGAGGGTTTTGAGCACTTCGGCCGTTTGCTCGCGCAGATTCAGGTTGATTACGGCTTCTGACGGGGACACCACGCGACGATCCACGATGAAATCGCCCAAATGGGACTCTTCCTCTTCGCCCACCGGAGTTTCAAGCGAGATGGGCTCCTGGGCGATGCGTAATACCTTGCGAACCTTGCCTACCGGCAGTTCCATCTTGACGGAAAGCTCTTCCGTGGTTGGTTCCCGCCCCAGTTCCTGCTGGAGTTGGCGCTGCGTGCGGACCAGTTTGTTGATGGTCTCGATCATGTGCACCGGGATACGAATGGTGCGGGCCTGATCGGCGATGGCGCGCGTGATCGCCTGGCGCACCCACCAGGTGGCATAGGTGGAGAACTTATAGCCGCGGCGATAATCGAACTTGTCGACAGCCTTCATGAGGCCGATATTGCCTTCCTGGATCAGATCCAGGAACTGCAGACCGCGATTGGTATAGCGCTTGGCGATGGAAACCACCAGCCGGAGGTTGGCTTCGATCAGCTGTTTCTTGGCTGTTTCCGCTTCCTGCTCGCCGCGTTCGACGATTTGCAGCGTGCGCCGCAGTTCGGTGGCGCTAGCGCCGCAATCTTCTTCCAGTTGCTGAATGCGCTGGCCGCATTGGCGCAGTTCCTTACGCAGATCGCGCGACGGGTGGGTACCATTCGCCGGCTCTTCGAGCTTGCGCTGGATCTTCGCGATTTCGCGCTCAAGCGGTTTCAGTTCCTCCACCGAGCAGCGCAGCCGTCCGGCCAGGCTGCGGCGGACCGAAGTGCTGAACCCGATATTGCGGATGATGCGGGAAATCTGCACCATGTTGCGCGCCAGGCCGTAACGCAGGCCGCGATGCTGCTTAGGCTTCATCTGGCGTGAAACGGCTTGGAGCTTCTGGCGGAATTGCTGGCTCTTCTTGTAATATTTTTCGATTTCGGCGATCTGGGCCAGCAGATCGTTTAATTGCCCGGTGAAGTCCTCATCGGTGATTACAAATTCGGGCAGCACCAGAACGTCGCGAACGCTGGTGACGCTGCTCTGCAGATCCTCGCCTAGCTGGATGATCTCGCGGATTACCAAGGGCGAGCGCGACAACGCCTTGCGCACGGCCCATTGGCCACGTTCATTGCGTTTGGCAAGCTCGATCTCACCTTCGCGGGTGAGCAAGGGCACGGTGCCCATCTCGCGCAAATACATCCGGACGGGATCGTTGGTTTTGTCGCCAGTTTCCTGGGTGAGTTCCAGGTCGCCGAAATCTTCCGGTTCTTCTTTCGATTTCTCGAAGTCGAGTTTGGGCTCTTCCAGAATCTCGACGCCGGCGCTATCGAGATCGGTAAGCAGGTCTTCGAATTCGCGGCCGGAGGGGAAGTCCTCGGCGATCAACTCGTTGACCTCGTCGTACAACGCGAATCCCTTTTCTTTGCCGACTTCCATGAGATGTCTTAACCGGCCGACCTTGTCATCTGTTGCCACTGGCTCCCGCTTGCCAGCGATTGCTCTCCCGATCAGAGAAACTTCTCAGGGGTCCGCACAAAACGAAGGGCGGCGCGGGTGATTTCGTTGTTCGCTGGTGGTGCGCGCCGCACCCTTTGCGCTTATCCCTGAACTCATTTAGTGTACAACATCGTTCGCGGGCTTTCGGGGCCGTTTCGGTCATTTCGGTACTAGTATTTGCGGATATCATTTCGGTCTTCAGCCCGGCTTTCACTACTGTCCCCGTCCTGAGGTTTTTGTCATCCACTTTGGTGATCGAGTTTGTCATCGGGGAGTGGCGCTGGCGGCCCGCGATCTTTGATCCAATTCCTGAGCCAGCCGCATGGCTTCCTCTAGATTCCCCTGGCGTTCGGCTGCTTTGATCCGCGCGCGCAGAGCGGCGGCTTCGGACCGGGGATCCTGCGACTTGAGGCTGCGCAAACATGCCATAGCTTGTTCGGCGGCCTTCTCCTCCTCTAGCACTTCATCGGCAAAAACAGCGGACGACAATAGATCCCGGTCGGCCTCGGAAAGACGGCCTTCCAAGTCCGAAAATCGCAGCGGCCCACCGTCGGAATGCATTGCAAACAGGGCATAAAAGACGTTTTTCGATACGAAGCGATCGACCGCTGGCATGCCGCTCAGTTCCGGAATCGCCTGGCTGCGGGCCGCCTCGCTGGCGAGCAACGAATGCAGTAACAGCCGCTCGGTGGCGGGCATTCCGGCGCGCCGGGCCACCGCCGGATGCTCCACCGCACCCTTACTAAAATGATCGCGCACCAGCTTTTCGTCCACGCCTAAATAATCGGCCACGTCGTTGGCGACGGCAAAGCGCTCCAAACGGTCGGCAATGCTTTGGATTTTGGGCGACAGGAACTTGAATGCATCCATCCGACCCTCCACCGTCCGCATGTCGAACTTCTGGCGAGCGCGGTCGGCCAGCCAATGGAAATACACCGGGGCCTTTTCCAAGCGCTGGCGGTAGGCTTCGGCGCCGGAAGCCTTGACGTACTCGTCAGGATCGAGATCGCCGCCCAGTTCCAGCACGCGCACCCGTAGTCCTTCATCGAGGAGCATTTGAATGGACCGCTCCGCGGCATTGGCTCCGGCGGTATCGGGATCGAAATTCACCACGATGCGTTCGGAGTGGCGCTTGAGCGCGCGAACTTGGGTGTTGGTAAGCGCCGTGCCGCAGCTGGCGACCACATTATGGACGCCTGCCGAATAGACGCCGATGACGTCCATATAGCCTTCCACCAAGACGGTGTGGTCCGACTTCCGCATGGCATCCTTGGCGCGATGCAGGTTGTAAAGCACGTAGCTTTTGCGATACAGCGCGGTTTCCGGCGAGTTCAGGTACTTGGGCTCTTCACCGGCACGCAGGGCGCGGCCTCCGAAACCGATAACCTTCCCCGACTCGTTATGGATGGGGAACATCAGCCGGCCACGGAAACGATCGTAGTAGCCCGTGCCCTCTTGCCGCTTGGCAACGAGTCCAGATTGTTCCAACTGCTCCGGCGCGAAGCGGGATTCAAACTGGCGGACTAGCTGGTTGCCGCCAGGATCCGAGAAACCGAGCCCGAACTCGGCGATCTGTTCGGGACTTACATTGCGGCTGACGAGATATTGGCGTGCCTGAGCGCCTGAGGGCGAATTCAAATTGCTTTGAAATACGCGCGCCGCAGTCTCGTGCATTTCCATGAGCGCGCCGCGTAGCTTGGCGTCCGGATCCGAATATTCGCGCTTCGGCATGGTCATGCCATTGCGTTCGGCCACTAGCTTCAGCGCCTCGAAGAAACTGATGCGCTCGATTTCCATGACGAACTTGAACAGGTCTCCACTGACGCCGCATCCGAAGCATTTGTAAAACTGATGGCCGGCATGTACCGAGAACGATGGCGTCTTTTCGGTGTGGAATGGGCACAGCCCGGTGTAGCGCGGCGAACCGCCCGCTTTCTTCAGGCGCACATATTCTTCGATGACTTTGACGATGTCGACGGATGCTTTGACTTGCTCGGCGAAATCCATGTTCGTTACAAACGGCCGATCGTGGGGGAAGCGTTGCTCCTATAGGTAACACACCACGCGCCGCGATGGACCGTGGCGGGTGCCAAGATAAAACATCATGCGATTTATAGACCGCGAAGAAGTCGCGCGGCGGCTTACCTATGAGGTATGCATTCCAATTGTGCGCGCGGCAATGATCGCCTTCTCGAAGGGCGAGACGAAGCAACTACTGCGTGGGATCATCCCTTTGTCGGAAGGGCGTCTCTTTGGCGTGATGCCAGGAGCGATGGGCGCGAATGGCCCGTTCGGCGCAAAGCTAATCAGCGTTTTTCACGACAACTTCGCGAAAGGAATTCAATCGCACCAGGGGCTGGTGATTCTGTTCGATCCCGATACGGGCGCGCCCGTTTGCGTGGTGCATGCGGGCGAGATTACGGCCATTCGAACGGCGGCGGCGAGTGCGGTGGCTACCGACGCATTGGCGCGGAATGACGCGCGGCGTCTGGCGATTCTGGGCTATGGCGAACAGGCGGCCACGCATGCGCGGGCGATCGGGAAGGTGCGCCAGTTGGAATCGATCGTAGTTTGGGGGCGATCGCGGGAACGGGCTCGGGAATTCGCTGCGCGGATGCAGACGGAACTTGGGGTCCCGGTGAGCGATGCCGGGAGCGCGGAAGAGGCGGTGAGTGAGGCGGACATTATCTGTACCGTCACTGCAGCGTCCGAGCCGATCCTGAAGGGCGCCTGGGTGCGGGCGGGCACGCACGTGAATGCTGTCGGATCGGGCCACGCTGGACCGGTGGAGGTGGACAATGATCTGGTGGTGCGCTCGCGCTTCATTGCCGATAGCCGTGAGGGCGTTCTCAGCCAAGGGGCGGAATTTNNCGAATTTCTGCGGGCCAAGGCGGCGGGATTAGTCGGCGACGACCACATCGTCGCCGAGATTGGACAAGTGCTGGCGGGCGAGGTTCCAGGTCGGCGATCGGCAGAGGAGATCACGGTTTATAAGTCGCTGGGACATGTGGTGCAGGATTTGGCTAGTGCTTGGGCGTTGTATGGAGGGAATGAGGGGCTCCCTTGACTCGCGAGAGAAATCGCTCGATCTGCGGCTAGAATTTCGGTTGACCTACGAAAGTTCGCCTGACTCGTCTTCGGGTCCCCCGTCATCTCTTATCGGAATTTTGGCTTTTTCGTCCCTCGGCAGCGCCAGATACGCCTCAACTTCTTTGAGAATGTCTCCCACGAGTTTCGGATTGGACGGCATGCCCAGGCGTTTAACGAATTTTCGACCCGGGTGAATCATGTCCCATAACGATGTGTATTGGCCTTTGCGACGTACTCCAGGTGTCTTAATGCCAAAGCCCGGCGCCATTTTGTTCCAAACCGGCTGGAAGCGGTCGATCATGTAGGTCTCTCCGAGAGGAATCCAAATGTCGTCAACCACGAGGCAGCGGAAGAAGAAATCAGCGAGTCGGAGATTTTCGGCGGCTTCTATAGATTCCGAGTGATGTCGTAGGCGCTGAAACAGGGCCTCGGAAGGTTTTTCGCTTTTGATCGATCCACCTTTGCGCGAGCCTTTGGGGACGGCCCTCCCAACGTAGATAGGACACTCGAACTTGCCGTGCCGGTTCTGCTCGGCAAGTCGCCTATACTGGGGAAAGTCTCCTACGTAGTAAATTGCGTAAATGCCTGCCCCGTCGATCTTCTCACTCGGTGGCATCTTCGAAACGCCTTGCTTAAGGAGCGCGTCCCGGACACTCGATCCGAGGTTTTCCTTGTCGAGAGGATTGTAGGCCTTCGCCAAACGGCGATTATCGCACCGAGCTAAGCTGGTGTCGAATCCCGCTTGCGACGACCTGACCTAGCAAGACGGGGACAGCGTTACCGAGTTGACGCATTGCTTCGGTCCACGCGCCGTGAATAATGTAGTCGTCAGGAAAGGTCTGAAGCCGAGCAGACTCTCGAACCGTGAAGTAACGCACTCGGCCGTCAGGTGTGAGCAATGTATTCTCCCCTCCCGGCACCCCATGATCACCGGCCTTCAGCGTCTTCGCCGGTTCGTCTAGAGGGCTGCCGCTGTGGCCGACATAACTTTTGGCTCCCGGATTATGCTGATGGTTCGGGATTCGAGAAGAGGGATCTTTTTCTGGATCCGGTAGATCAGCGATAGCGTCGCGAACCGTGCGCCAGGGTTCAAACGTAAATAGGCTCCTCTCATTTCTCAAGCGCTCCACGCGGGTTGCTAATCGGGACGGCATGCTAGGCCTTTTGCGCTTTGCGATCTGGTGACGATCCCAATAAGCGCCGGTGACCCATTGGTCAACCAACAGACTGTCAAAGGTGTGCGTTGCCTCGGGAAAGGACCATTCCACGCCGAGATCTGAACGAAATCCCACGATGATGACCCGCTCCCTCTTCTGTGGCACGCCATAGTTGGCTGCATTGAGAGGGCGAAATACCACGTTGTAATGCAAACCCTTTTCGTGACCCTTCGTATGATGCCGCTCGAGCCTCGACAGATGGCTGCTCCAATCCTCGTCTCGTTTGGATAACAGGTCTGGATAGCTGAGTTGAAGGATGATGTACTCGAAATATTTTGCGAAAGATTCTCGAAGCAAACCCCTTACGTTTTCGACCATTACGGCATGAGGCTTGAGGTGTCGAACAGCCCTCACGACTTCGGGAAACATATCCCGTTTGTCGAGCGGCCCTTTGTGTTTGCCTCCGATAGAAAACGGTTGGCAGGGAGGTCCGCCCGCCAACGGATGGATCTCTCCTTTGACGTCGCTAAAATCTACTTTCCGCACATCGCCCGAAAAAAGCCGCCACCCTTGGAGGAGGTTAAAACCGCGCCTCTGATTCTCGCAGATAGTCTTACAGCAATCCTTGTCGCGCTCGACGACTAAATCATGTCGAAAGCCGGCGTTTTCAATACCGAGCGCAAGGCCGCCCGCCCCCGTGAATAGCTCGATCGATCTCATTCAGCGTCCAAAAATGCGCGTATTCGGTTCGCAAGAACGCCAGGCATTTTCAATTGGCACTCCCAAAGTACGAGCACTTGCCAT
This sequence comes from Bryobacterales bacterium, assembly GCA_003132905.1. The sequence goes on from PKZC01000337.1 coordinate 14,605, forward strand.
CCTTCCTTGCGCAGTTGCTTCCGGATGAACTGGTCGCGTTTCTTGTTCAGCTCCAATTTGGGTTTCCAAAAGTCTAATCTCGACTTTGGCCATCTCGTGAATTTGCATTGACCATGCCTGTGCCAAAAACATCCGTGGACAAAAATGATTTTACCTCGACTGGGGAATACTAGATCCGGGTTGCCGGGAAGGTCGCGGACGTGAAGCCGAAATCTGAATCCCAGGCCGTGAACGAGCCGCCGGATCACCATCTCGGGCTTGGTGTCTTTCGAACGAACTCGGCTCATTCGCTCGCTGCGCTGAGCGGGGGTCAGGGTGTCCATGGCGACGACCTTTGCTGACCAATGTACTACGTATCGGCTGGAGCCGTGAAGTTTTGAGATGATCGACTGACGAAGCCGTGAACAACGAGTTGCGAGCAGGGAGCTAAGAATGGGGCCGCAATGATTTTGCGACAATGGAGCCGAAAGGCCTGTTGTGAAAACAATCCTGTTGTTCCTCGCCAGCGTGGCGCTATTTCTAGGCGCCGGCAATGTTTCCAAGCTCAATTATCCGGTTGCGCCGAAGGGCGATCAGGTGGACGACTATCATGGCGCGAAGATCGCCGATCCGTATCGCGGATTGGAGAATGCCGATGCCGCGTCCACCGAGAAGTTCGTCCAGCAGGAGAACGAACTGACGTTCGGGTATCTGGCGAAGCTGCCTGGGCGCGAGGCCATCAAAGATCAGCTCACCAAGCTGTGGAATTATGAGAAATTCGGCGACTTCCACAAAGCCGGGAATCATTATTTCTATTTCCACAATTCGGGCCTTGAAAACCAGTCGGTGGTGTATGTAACCGATTCGGTCACGTCACCGGGGCGCGTGCTGCTGGATCCAAACACTTATCGGAAGGACGGGACGGCGGCGCTGGATGGCGAATCCGACAGCTGGAATGGAAAGCTTTTTGCTTACGCGGTGGCGCAGGCGGGCTCCGATTGGGCGGAGTGGCGCGTGCGCGATGTGGCCACGGGCAAGGATCTGCCGGACCTGATTCAGTGGACCAAGGGTAGCGTCGTTTCGTGGGCCGAGGACGATCGCGGATTTTATTATTCGCGTTTTCCACAGCCGCCTCCCGAGAAACTGCTCACCGTAGCGGCGCTGGACGAGAAGGTTTACTTCCACAAGCTGGGCGATCCACAGTCGGCGGACAAGCTGGTGTACGAGCGGCCGGATCATCCCAACTGGACCATCGATCCGCTGATGATGGAGGGCGGCCGGTATCTGCTGTTCTACATATATACAGGCGTGCCGGGGAAGAACATGCTGGCCTATCAAGATCTGCGCGCCGCGAATCCGAAGACGGCATTGCTGATTTCGTCGGCCGATTTTAGCTACAGTCCGATTGCGGTGATGGGTTCCACATTGTATTTGCAGACTAATGACGGCGCGCCGCGCGGGCGAATGATGGCGATGGACATGGAACATCCGGAGCGCGCGAATTGGAAGGAAATTGTTCCGGAACGCGCGGAGACGCTGGACAACGCGCAGATCGCCGACGGTAAGCTGCTGTTGTCGTACATGAAAGATGCGCATTCAACCGCACGGCTGATGAGTTTAGACGGCAAGATGGCGAGCGACATCGCGATGCCGGGCATCGGGAGTGCGCAATGGTCGGGTGCGCGGCTTCAGGATAAGGAAATGTTTTATCGGTTCGACGGCTTTACGATTGCGCCCAGCATCTACCGATTGGATTTGGAGAGCGGCAAGAGCGCGGCGGTCCGGCAGAGCAAAGTGGCGGCGGATCTATCGCAGTATGAGACGCGGCAGGTGTTCTATTCCAGCAAAGACGGCACGCGCGTTCCGATGTTTCTCAGCTACAAAAAAGGGCTGGCGCTGAACGGACAAAATCCGACGCTGCTCTATGCCTATGGCGGTTTCGACATCGCCGAAACTCCAAATTTCCGGCCGGCGATCGTGGAATGGATGCAGATGGGCGGCGTATACGCGTTGGCGAATATCCGCGGGGGGTCGGAATATGGCGAGGCTTGGCATCAGGCGGGAATGCGCGCCAAGAAGCAGAATGTCTTCGACGATTTCATCGCGGCGGCAGAATGGCTGATCGCGAACAAGTATACGTCTACACCAAAGCTTGCAATTTTTGGCGGAAGCAATGGCGGGTTGTTAATTGGCGCGGTCCTGAATCAGCATCCGGATTTGTTTGGAGCGGCGATGCCGGCGGTGGGCGTGATGGACATGCTGCGGTTCCAAAATTTCGGATTCGGTACGCAGTGGGTAGGTGAGTATGGATCGTCGGCGAATCCCGAAGATTTCAAAGTGCTGCGGGCGTATTCGCCGCTGCACAATATTCGCAAGGGCGCGCAGTATCCGCCCACGCTGATCACGACATCGGACCACGACGATCGGGTGATGCCGGGGCATAGCTTGAAGTACGCGGCGACGCTGCAGCAGGCGCAGGAAGGTCCGGCGCCGATTTTGATTCGCATCGAGACGCGCGCCGGGCATGGCGCGGGGAAGCCGACGACCAAACAGATCGACGAATGGGCGGACCGCTACGTGTTTCTGAAGAGCGCTCTCAAGATGGGGTCATAGAAGAGCGCGGATGCTCGAAAGGCCTTTTCGCCCCGAGACGCGCGTGGTGCGGCGCAATGGCGGCGCCTCGTTGCGAGAGCACTCGGCTGACATTTGCGTGGTGGGCGCGGGAATCTCGGGTGTTTCCGCGGCAATCGAGGCGGCGCGGCTGGGGCGCGAAGTGATCCTCATCGATGGCCTGCCCGCGTTGGGCGGTCAAGCGGTAAATTCCATCATCGGAATGATCGTCGGGCTGTTTGGCAATCCACCGAAGAGCAAGCAATTGACCCATGGAATCGCGGACGACATCATGCGCGATTTGGGCGCGACGGGTGATTTGCATGTCGTGATGGGCGGCGTGTCGCTGAACGCGCTTTACAATGAGGTCGCGCTGGGGCGGTGGGTGGAGCGGAAAGTTTTGGAATTGAAGATCACGCCGCTGGTAGGCGCGATTTTGCGAAGCGTGCGGCGTGAGGGGCGCAGGATCACAGGGCTGGAATTGTCGACGCGCTATGGCGACGTTGTCGTGCGCGCGGATGGATTCGTGGATGCGACGGGTGACGCGGCGGTGGTGTGGCAAGCGGGCTTGGACTGTCGCGAGCCTGCTGAAGGAGTCATTTACGGGTCGCAGATGATCGTGATCGAGAATTTCGATGAGGCGCATAAGCCGAGCCGCGCGGAAATGTCGGAACGAATTCGCGAGCGCGGCGCTGAGTACGGAATGATCCGCCGCGATGGCTTCGCGATGAGTTTTCCGGGACGTGCGACAGCGGTGGTGAACATGACGCACATCGAGAATCCCATGGATCCGTTTGGTGCGTCGAAGACCGGCCTGGAAGGTAAGGAGCAGGCCGACCTGACGATGAAGTTTCTGCGATCGGAATTTCCGGCGACGTTCGCCGAGGCGCGGGTGCGCTCGTACGGGCTGCCTGGCATCCGGCAGACGCGTTGGATTGTGGGGCGGCATCATCTGACTGTGGATGAAGTGCGGGCGGGCGTGAAGTTTCCCGATAGCGTCGCGCGGACGGCGTGGCCTCTGGAACAGCATCACAACGCGGAGGGGTACGTTTGGGAGCCGTTCGAAGCGGATCACGTGCATTACGTTCCGCTCGGAAGCTTGACGCCGCCGGCGGTGGATAATCTGGTGGCTGCGGGGCGCTGCATCGATGGCGATGCAACGGCGTTGTCGAGCGTGCGTGTGATGGGGCCGTGCATTGCGATGGGCGCGGCGGCGGCGCATGCGTTGGATTTGGCGGGGAAGGGGAGCGTCCACGAGATCGATCTGGGCGCGTTGCGGAAGAGGCTGGCGGCGAACGTGGACGAATGATGCCCTGTGCGAGAATAGTTGCAGGCGGGGCGCACTTCTGTTAGTGACCAACGAACAGCTGTATATGTTGATCGGCATTCCGATGCTGTTTAACGCCACGTTGATCGGGCTTGTCATCGCCTACATCAACGCTAAGTCTGGCAAGTCTGATTCACGCTTCGATGGAATGGAGCAGCGATTCGATGCGATCGACAGGCGCTTTGACGACATGCGCGATCTGTGGCGCGCTGAGCTTCGGCGAGTGGAAGAAGTGCTCGATGCGCGGCTGAAGCACATCGAAGAACGCCATTAACCAGTCGAATATGTTCCTAGCCGACGACGAAAAAGCCATGCTGGATGGCGCTGGCGGCGTCGCGAAACAAAAGGCTATGGAATTGTTGGTTCGCTACGCCCAAGCGCTGGGGACTGAGCGATTCGTCGACACCAAAAACATCGCAGGTGTGCCCGGATCATCCACGTTATTTCTACAGAAGTATTTCGACGAACACTCCGGCGACGGAAGCTTTGAAGCCGTATTTTCGCTCTACGATCTGGATGCGGGCGAAGTGATGGCGGTGCCCGAGGCCGGTGGAAATTGCTGCCACTTGCAGGGCGGAATGGATCTGGCGCACTGGGCCGATCTCGGGATGAGCCGTGAGGCGATGCAGCATCAGCAGGAAGATGAAGCGGCGCTGGCGCGGCGCGGCGTTCGGATCATGAAGACGTGCACGCCATATCTGGCGGGTAATCTCCCGGTGAAGGGCGAGCATTGCGCATGGATGGAATCGTCGGCGGTGGTGTACTGCAATTCGGTAATTGGCGCACGCACAAATACGGAAGGCCGCGAGAGCACCAGCGCCGCCATGCTGACGGGCAAGATTCCCGACTGGGGTTTTCATCGCGATGAACATCGGCAGGCAACCCATCTGATCGAAGTGGAAACGTCGGTTGAGAGCGTGATGGATTGGGGCATGCTTGGTTATTTTATCGGCGGCGCGGTGGAAGAAGATATTCCTGTGTTGACGGGCGCGATTCGTCTGGCCGATCCGCTGCGCCACAAACATTTCGGCGCTGCCGCGGCGTCGTCAGGCGGAGTGGAGATGTATCATATTGTCGGCGTGACGCCGGAAGCTGAGACTCTTCAGATGGCGCTGGGCGGGCGCAAGCCGGTGGCGACCATTAAGTACGGACCAGAGGAACGCCGCCGCGTATATGAGACGCTGAACGCGAATGGGCGCGATGCGAACGTCGATTACGTGATGCTGGGTTGCCCGCATGCGTCCATCGAACAATTTCGCGAAGTGGCGCAGTTGCTGGATGGCAAGAAGATCAAGACGCATCTGTGGATGTTCACGTCGCGCGCGGTGAAGACCGTGGCGGACATGAGCGGATTCACCAAGAAGATCGAAGATGCGGGCGGCCTGGTGATGACCGATACTTGTTCTGCGATTGCCCGCGCGGTGCCGAAGGGAACGAAAGTAGTGGCGCTCGATTCTGCGAAACAGACGCATTACCTGCCCGCGATGGTGGATGTGGGAGCGTGGTTCGGCACCACCGAAGATTGCATCCACGCAGCGATGACAGGGCGCTGGACGGGAGAATTGCGATGATCGTTCTGCATGGGCGCGGCATCGTGGGCGGTTGCGTGGAAGGTGAAGCGCTGGTGACGCGCGAAACAATTTCCGGTTGGGGCGGGATCGACCCGATGACCGGAACCGTGATCGAAACGCGGCACGAACTACGCGGGCAAAGCTTCAAAGATAAGGTGCTGGTTTTTCCGGGTGCGAAGGGCTCGTCGGGGTGGTCGAACGCTTTTCACATGACGCGGCTGACGAAATCGGCGCCGCTCGCGATGGTGTTCAATCAGATGACGACCAAAATCGCTCTCGGCGCGGTGGTGACGCGGGTGCCAGCGGTGACGGAGTTGGATCAAGATCCGTTGACCGTGATCGAGACCGGCGATTGGGTGAAAGTGGATGGCGACCGCGGAGTAGTAGAAGTGATCAAGAAGCGGCCCTGATCACTTCGCTCGCTGGATCGAGTCCTCTTTATACCCCTGCGCTTAGTTCTTGCCGGGAAGTTCGAACACCCAAAGCTGTGCGCCGCCACCCGACGGGTTCTTGATCTCGGGCACCAGCGGAGGCCACGTGGCAGCGTGCGCGCCGCCATTGCCGACCACTACTGCGACATACTGCTTGCCATTGACGCTATAGGTGATGGGACACGAACTGGGCACGTCATTGAGGCGCGTTTCCCAGAGCACTTTGCCGTTGGATTCATCATAGGCACGAATGTAGCGATCGAGCGATCCGTCGAACACGATGCCGCCTGCGGTGGCAAGAGCGCCAGTGGTTTGCGGCGCACGCTGGCGATCGGTCCAAACCACTTTGCGGGTTTCGAGATTAATAGCTTCAAAGCGGCCGTACTTGCCGTCGCTATCCAGGCGCGGCCGGATCGTGAAGCGGACGCCGGACGAAAGTCCGCCGCGCTCGCCGGCCGCTACCGGAATCAGGTCCATGCAGGATTCGACCAATGGCACATAAAGGATCTTGGTTTCCGGATTGAGCGAACCCGGGATCCAACTCTTGGCGCCGCCCGCGTGCGGGCAGACGGTTTTCGTTTCGCCGTCGCCCACAACAACTTGATGATTAATTGTTTTGGCGCCGGTGACGGGATCGATTGCAGTAACCACATTTTGGATACCGAGATCCATCGAGAAATCGTATTTGCCATTGGCCGCGTCCAGCACGTCGTAGATGGCTTCTTTGCCGGCCGTCACGATCACGCGCTTCGTTTCGCCCTTCACGGGAAGATTCATCAACTGGCGCTCGAAAGCCCAGTCGAGATCCCACTGATCGTTGGGCATGTGCTGGAAATGCCAAACCAGCTTGCCGCTGTCGGGATCGAAAGCAAGCGTGGTGTCGGTGTAAAGAGCGTCGTTGTTGATGCCTGGTTCTTTGGATGGATGCACCAACGGCCCGGTGTCGTACGTTTGCGCCGCTCCGAAGAAGACCAGATTCAGCGCGGGATCATAGCTGCCGGCGGTCCAAACGGAAGCGCCATTGCGTTTGTCGAGCGGCAGCCCATTCCAAGTGTTGCCGCCGGGCTCGCCGGGACGCGCGATGGTGTAGAAGCGCCAGGCTTCCTTGCCGGTAGCGGCATCCAGCGCCACAATCATGTTGCCGCCCGGCGCCTGACCGACAGTTCCCACGAAAATTTTACCTTTGGCCGCGAGCGGGCCGCCAGTCATCATTACGCGCGGATTCTTATCGCGATCCAGGATCTCGTGATCCCAGGCCACTTCTCCGGTTTTCATGTCGAGCGCGACGACATGCAGGTCAGAGGTATCGAGAAAGATGCGATTGCCGTAGATGGCGATGTCGCGCTTCACCAGATTGAGAAAGCCTTGTTTGGGCTTGGGCAACTGCCGGGAATATTGCCAGAGCAGATCACCAGTCACTGCATCCAGCGCCTGCACGTGATCGCCAGAACTGTGCACGAAAATAACCCCATCGTGGACCAGCGGCGTGGCTTCGTTAGCGCCTGGAAATAGCGACCAACTCCAAGCCGATCGCAACTGGCCGACGTTCGATTTATTGATCTGCTTGAGCGGACTGAAGCCTTGGTCGTCATAAGTGCGGCGCCATGTCAGCCACTCGCTGGCCGGAGGATTCTGTAGCAGCGCGTCGGTAACGGGAGTGAGCTTTTCGAGCGGATCGGGTTTCGGCGGCGCGGGAATCAGTGTGGCGTAGGGCGAGAGGCCGCCTCCGGGTCCAGACGCAACGGGCGCACTGGGCTTGCCTTTGGCGCCATTAACTACCGCCCCGGGCCCGACACCGGGAATCTTTGCCGAATCGAGCGGAATACCGTTGGACTGAAGAACAAAAGCCGTGATCTGTAAATAGGTTGTGTCGCCGAGTGCGCCCGCGTTGCTGGGAGGCATTTTTGTATTTATGTATTCGAAGAGCTCGCCGACATTCTTGCCGCCCCACTGCGCGGTGAAAGCAGTTCCCTTTAAAGGAGGCGCGAACTCGCCGTCATCGAGGCCACCGCCGTGGCATCCGGCGCAATTTTGCGCATAGGCGGATTGTCCTTCGGTGGCCTGAGCGGCGGTGAACGTCGGCGGATTTTGCGCGTATACCGGCAGCGCGATCAGGGCGGCAGCGGCGGCCATCAATAAATGTTGCAGGTTCTTACTGGGATGCATGGGTTCCTTGGTGGGCGAAGTGCCTAGTTTATAACTTGGCACCGTTTCGATCAACATTTGCATGGAGGCGACTTGTAACCGGATTGCAATGTAATGTATATTCGGCTGTAACGAAAGTCCTAAGAATGTCGATGACTTCTTAGGAGGTAGACACATGCCACTACTAAGGTCCAAGTTGACCTGGTCGATTGTTCTGTTGTCGCTTCCGCTGTGCGCGCAGTCGCACGGCGAACATGCCGAGGCTCCACTCAGCAACGCGGTTTTGCCGAATTCGGTACCCGTAATAATCGATCGGTCCTCAGTTCACCCGGCGCCAGCGCGCACCATTTCGGCGGAGCTGCTGCGCTTCCCGCTTTCAGATCAAGCGCTCCATATGCTGCAAAAGGCGCTCAAGGCATCGGACGCCGGCCAGCACTTAGCGGCCATCAAGCAACTGCAGAAAACGCTGGCCAAATTCCCGGATACAGGCGCGTATGTTTACAGCTTGCTGGGCGTCGAAGACTTGAAGACCGACCATTTTCCCGAGGCCATTGATGCGCTGGACAAGTCGGTGAAGCTGTTGCCGCACGACGCTTCCAATCACGCGAACCTAGGCCTGGCCTTGATCTCAAGCGGCCGTTACGATGGCGCCGAGATGGAACTGAGGCGCGCTCTCGAACTCGATCCGCACTACGGGATGGCCAGCGAGTTACTCAAGGCGCTGGCGGTTAGCAGGTACGTGCAGAAGTAGAAGAATCTCACGGCATTTGGGGACTGGCGCTGGCGAGGGTCTTCGCGATCCAGTCTGAATGCGGGAGGCCGCAAACGGAAAGCGCCTTCAGTTCGCGGTCCACGTCATATTCCACGCGGCGAATGGATGGCGTCGCGTCATCCGACACGTCATCCAACAAAAGATAAGCAGCGCGGCGGTCGCCGTCATAGGACAGGCTCACGCTACCTGTATTGATGACCGTGATTCCCTGCATGGCTCGAATAAAAGAACGATGAATGTGTCCATAAACGGCGATTGGCTGCCCGAGCGGCGAATAGACCGATTGCAGTTCGGAATCGGTGGCCTCTGGCGCCGGCGCTACCCACAGATCATCGGGACTGGCATGCACCAGCGCTATGGGTGGATGAATTAGAAGGCGAGGCAGAGCACGCAGCCAGGCAATCCGCTGTTCTCCCAGCGCCGCACAGGTCGCGCTAGCGGTCTCTTCGAGTGCGGTCCAAAGGGACTGCATCTGAGGCAATCGAGTGGCGAGTTCAGTCAGCTTTTCGGGCATCCAAAGCATTTCATCTGTATTTCCGGCGACGCCTGACCAGCCGAGATCGCGAATCTGATCCACAATCTCCGCCGGACTTGATCCTCCGTGAGGCAGATCGCCGCCGTGCAAGATCAGGTCGGGAGAGGTTTCCCGCAAATCCGCCAGGACGGCCTCAAATGCGGTGCGGTTGCCGTGGATGTCGGAAACGATCGCCATCCGCATACAAATAGTTTCCCACGTGGGTTGGGCTTGACTACAATGTGCTCCTCACGTAGCATCGATACCGTATCATGCGGAACCTTGTTCACATTACGATTTCCACAGGCACTGCTGTGGCTGTGCTCTGGCTGGCTGCGGCCCCGGCATCTGCTCAAAGCTCGAACTATCGCCCGCCGCGTGCCCAGGACGGCCACGCCGATTTAAGCGGAATTTACGAAGCTCTGGATGGCGCCAATTGGGATATTGAGGATCATTCTCCTCAGCCGGGAACAATGTGGCAGACTGGCGCGATCGGTTCCGAACCGGCCGGCGAAAGCGTTGTAGAGGGTGGCGCGATTCCGTACAAACCGGCGGCGCTCGAAAAGAAGAAGGCGAATTTCGCCAACCGCCGCACCAACGATCCCGAAGCCAAGTGCTATATGCCCGGCATTCCGCGCGCTAACTATATGCCGTATCCGTTCCAGATCGTGCAAACGCCGCGCGGCATCATGTTTGTCTACGAATTCGCCAGCGCGAATCGCCTGGTCAACATGGGCAAACCAGAAGAGGCAGCCTCCGATACCTGGATGGGAACCAACAACGGACACTGGGAAGGCGACACCTTAGTAGTGGACGTCACCGGGTTGAACGGGCTGGCGTGGTTCGACCGCGCCGGGGATTTCGCTAGCAACCAATTGCACGTGGTGGAACGCTATACGCGCGTCGATCCGTATCATCTGAACTACGAAGCCACCATTGAAGACCCGTCGGTGTTCACGCGGCCATGGAAGATCAGCATGCCGCTCTATCGCAGAGTGGAAAAGAACGCGCAGCTTCTGGAATTCAAGTGCGTGGAGTTCGTCGAGGAGCTGCTCTACGGACAATTCAAGAAACAGGCAGGCAAATAAAACGAGTAGATTCGCATGACCCTCCGGGCTTTCCTCTTTATCACGGCCATCTCCAGCGGCGTCTTGCCCTCGGTCTGGGGCCAGTCATGGAAACCGCCGAAGACTCCGTGGGGCGATCCCGATCTTCAGGGAATGTGGCCCGGCAACATGGGCGTTCCCTTGCAGCGCCCCGAGAAACTGGGAACGCGAACCACGCTGACCGACCAGGAGTTCGCGCAGAAGGAAGCGCAGGCCAAGAAACAGGCTCAGGCCGATAGCCAGTCCACTGCGGCCAGCGATAGCGTCGGAATCGGCCCGCCGTCGTATTGGGTGGAGCGCGGCACGCCCACGCGGCAAACATCGCTCATCATCGACCCGCCAAACGGAAGATTGCCGCCCTTGACCATGGAAGAGCAGAAGCTCCGCAAGGAAGCCCGCGGCGGCAAAGGATTTCCGGGGGAATGGCGGGGCGAGGCCGATTCCTATGACGACCTGAACATTTACTATCGCTGTATCACGCGCGGGTTGCTGGGATCGATCATTCCGGTGGTCTATAACAACGGCAATGAAATTTTACAGGCCCCGGGTCTTGTGATTATCCGCAATGAAATGATTCACGAAACGCGCGTCATCCCGCTGGATGGCCGGCCACACTTGAATCCGGCGATCCGCCAATACCTGGGCGATTCGCGGGGACACTGGGAAGGCAACACGCTGGTGATCGAAACCACCAACTTCACCGACAAGGACGCGATCGGTTCCAATGGCGCGGGCTATCCGGGCGATCCCGGCCATCACAGCGCCGATTTGAAGCTGATCGAACGGCTGACGCGAGTGGATGCGGACACACTCAACTATCAGGCCACGATCGACGATCCCAAGACCTGGACCCAGCCCTGGACCATCCTGATTCCTTTGAAGCGGAACGATCGTTACCAGCTTCTGGAATATGCCTGTCACGAGGGCAACATCGCCATGGGCGATATTCTGAGCGGCGCCCGCGCGGACGAACGCAAGGAAACGAAATAAGGGTCGAAATAGGATAGAATTTCAGAACAGGAAGGGGAGTCCGAATGCGAACGAGGTTAGCGATGGTAGCTGCTGGCGCGGGTCTGCTTCTCATGATGACGCCACTGTGGGCTCATCACGCGTTTCAAGCGGAGTTCGATAAGGGCAAGCCAGTCCATCTGGTTGGAACGGTCACCGAGATGGAGTGGATCAATCCGCACTCCTGGATTCATATCGACGTGAAGAACCCGGACGGCACCGTCACCAATTGGATGGTGGAATGCGGCAGCCCCAACATCATGCTGCGTCGCGGGTTCACCAAGCGATCGCTCGAAGTGGGCACGGAACTTGCCATTCAGGGATATCAAGCCAAGAACGGGCAAAACAAAGCCAATGGCAGTAGCGTGACATTCAAGGATGGCAAGAAGTTGTTTGTCGGCGGATCGAATCCGGATGTTCCGGAAGATCAGCAAAAGTAGCAGCAGGCGGTTGTCGGAGCCGCACCCAAAGGAGAACTCGCATGAAATACAGCGTTTTCGCTTCGCTCTTGGTAGCGGCGCTTTCGTCCTTGCCGGCAGCGGCCCAAGCTCCGGCGGCCAAGGCTGCGACATCCTCTAAGGCCAACTGGACTCAGCCGAAAACCGCATGGGGCGATCCCGACCTGCAAGGACAATGGCCGGCCACCGCCAATATCCCCATGCAGCGGCCCGCTACTTTGGGCGATCGAGCCGAGCTCACCGATGAGGAACTAGCCCAGCGCGAAAGCCAGTCGAAAAAACAAGCGGCGGAAGATGGCGAGGAAGTAGCCAAGGGCGGCGATGTCACTATCAACCCTCCTTCTTATTGGGTGGAGCGCGGCAAGCCGGTCCGTCAAGCGTCGCTGGTGGTGGATCCTCCGAATGGCAGAATTCCTCCGTTGACTCCCGATGGACAGGCTCAGGTGAAGGCGTTGCGCGGCGGCCTTGGGCCCGGCAGCCACTTCCCCGACAAAGTGGATTCCTGGGAAGACTTCGACATTTACAGCCGCTGCATCACGCGTGGCGTGGTGAACAGCATGCTGCCGACGCTTTACAACTTCGGCAACGAGATCCTGCAGGCGCCGGGTTACGTGATTATCCGCAATGAAATGATTCACGA
>PKZC01000073.1:0-11937 GCA_003132905.1 Bryobacterales bacterium
AAACCGAGTTTGTGTGTCAAAAGTAGGGGGTGTGGCTCGGTGGACCGGACTTGCCCGTCTCACGGCTAACCGGATCCACCTCAACATTACGGTTTCAGCACCTCCTAGGAGATCGAGCAAAAATGGGGTCAGCGCCAGCCCTGGGGTGGGTGCCTATTTTGCCACCGGAATTGCTGCCGGATGGAGCGCGAAGGCGCCTTTACCCAGACGTGGGTGGAGGCGGGGGCAGATAACATTCCAAAAATAATATTATAATAATATCAATATGTTATAGTAGTTTTTGGCGGAAGGGGTGGATATCCGCGGCAAACCGTTTTGAAAGTGCTGACGGCTGGATCGAGAGGTATATTTTTATTTGTGCAGATTCGTTAGGTCGCTAAACACGCGGCCAAGCTCATTTCGTCTGTGGTTCCAAAGGGAACTTACGGCGACATGACCGGGCAAAATAGCTCGACGCTGCCTAGATCTCCGGTTCAGCGGAGATTTGGTACAAGGAAGCTCGCCGTGTCGTCAGACGGGCGATATGGTCGCGTCCTTAAAACAATCTATTCAATTTAGCACAGTCACAGCCGATGCCACTGGTGCGTCGGAACGCCTGGCGCCGGTCCGATATGCCCGTCGCCCCGGGCGCGGACACGCTTTCGCTGTGTTTCGAGGCTGCTGGCCATACGATGGGGAGGGCGTGACGTGGCAAGCGGGAAACGCCAATTGGCAAGCGGCAAATGTAAATTCAAACAAATCGACGTGACCCGCGCAGCGCGCGGGACGATTGCTGCCGGCCTTGAAGTGCAGGGGATCGAGATCGACAAAGATGGTAATATCAAAGTGGTAACCGGCAAGGTCACCAGCACGAATGAGCACGTAACCGAATTTGACAAGTGGAAGGCGGACCATGCGCGTCAACCTTAAGGGCATCAACAGCGTTAGGAAGCGCCTCGCCGATGGAGCGGTGAAGGTCTATTATTTTGCCTGGAAATCTGGCCCTCGACTGATCGGCGAGCCTGGCACACCGGAGTTTATCGCCTCCTATAACCAAGCTGTGGCGCGCAAGGTGACGCCGCCCACTGGCCTAATGTTTTCGGTTCTTAGAGGGTACCAGGCGAGCCAAGCGTTTCTCGGACTCGCCGAACGTAGTCGCAGCGATTACGCGCGACACATTGCAGCGATCGAAAAGGAGTTTGGTGACTTCCCGCTTTCTGTACTATCCGACAAGCGGACGCGCGGCGAGTTTTTGGCGTGGCGTGATCGGCTCGCCTTAAAGTGACGGCGCCAAGCCGACTACGCATGGACGGTGCTCGCGCGGACTCTATCGTGGGCACTAAACCGTGGCATCGTCCCTTCCAATCCATGTGAGAAGGGCGGGCGGCTGTATCGCGGCTCTCGTGCTGATAAAATCTGGACGGCTGACGACGAGGCGGCGTTCCTCAGGTCGGCGCCGGCTCACCTTCATCTTCCGCTTCTGCTCGCGCTCTGGACAGGCCAGAGGCAAGGCGACTTGCTGCGCTTGCCGTGGTCGGCCTATGACGGCACTCACATTCGACTACGCCAGAGCAAGACCGGCGTCCGCGTCGTCATTCGGGCCGGCGGCCCACTCAAGACTGCGCTGGATGCAGCGAAAAAACACGGCCCGATCATTCTCACCTCGACCGATAAGCGACCGTGGATCCAGGACGGCTTTCGAGCGTCATGGGGCAAGGCTTGCGCAAAAATCGGCATCGTCGGCGTGACCTTCAATGATTTGAGAGGGACGGCGGTGACGCGGCTGGCGCTGGTCGAGTGTACGGAGGCCGAGATCGCAACCGTCACCGGGCACTCGTTGCGCGACGTGCGCTCAATTCTGGACGCGCACTATCTGCACCGTGATCCTGCTCTCGCTGAGAGCGCGATCCGCAAGCTCGAACAGGGAACGAAATCTCCCAACTGACCGCCCAACTGGTCAGCGATGTTCTATTTCAAATTTGAGAAAAGCCGAAAGAGATCAAGTGGCTGGGGGACCTGGATTCCGAACTAGACTTCGATGGCCACCTCAGACCTACGGCCCGCAGCACTTTTCGTTCGCTGCGGCAGTCACGTGTCAGCCCTTGTGGACCATCTCCGTGGACCACGCAAGCTTAGGTGCTCACTCCGCCGCCACGGTCTCGGTGGTGGTCGTGCGCGCCTGCGTCTTGGCCGTCCCGGCCTTCGCCGGCTTCTCCGTCTTCTTCGGACGGCCCCGGCCGCGGCCGTGCGCCTCACGCGCACGATCCGCCGCCGCGTGGAGCTTCGCGATGAAGCCAGGCTCGGCGGCGAGCTCGTTGACGAAGCCGGCCAGTGCGCGCACGTCATGCGCATCGCGCATTTGCGTCGCCCACGTCTGGCCGGCGATCGCCGTGGCAAGGTCTTTGCCCAGCGCGCCGCGCGCGACGGCGACGGCGGCCTCGGCCTCCCGCAGCCGCTGCTGATAGGAAGATTCAATCGTCACGGTGATCTCCTCAGTGTTGGTGTGCAGTAGACAACTCCAGACGTAGTGAAAAAATTTCGTGCATCAATAGGGGCGAGGCGCCGTCGCTCGCAGCAACGGGCGTCTGGTCGGGGCAGCAAGGTGCTCGTCGGCCGCCTGGAGATGGGCTCGGTACGGGCTGGGGAAGCCCGTACAGGGGCAACGGCTGCGCAGGGCGGTTGAAGACCCGGTGCTTCTATTCGGCCGCCACCGCAGAGGCGCCGGGTAGGGAGCGTTTAGTTCCACTCCGATATGAATTCGAGCGCCATGCCGCGTTCCCGTCGGGCACGGTAGGTACCCTGCGCCTGCGAGATGTCGTCCGGCGTCAGCTCGTCTTGGCGACACTTGACCGACAAAATCGCGAGCTGCTGCGGCTCGGCATTGAGCAACACCTCGTAGCCATTGATGTCACCGCCGCTCGTCAGTCTGTCCGCCAACATCGCCTCGATGCGTTCTTGTTCGCCCTGTTCTTGCAGCCGAGCCTGCCGGACGATCTCCGGCTCGTGGACTTGTGCCTTCTGTTGGCTCGTTGCCTGCGGTGAAGGAGGTGCGTCCTCCTTCTTATGGGTAGTATTGTTGGGTAAAGAAGAAGGGTAGGGCAGACAGCCGCGTCGGGTTTCTCGGACAGCGTTGTCGGGTTTTTCGGACAGCACTGTCGGGTTTTTTGTGACCGGATCGTCCGATCGCTCGCGAGCGTCATTCGGGATGATCGCCCCATAAACGTTGGCGAAACCGCGACCTTTGGACCTTGTCACGCTCAAGTGGCCGCGCCGCTCAAGCTCGGCGACGGCACGTTCAATCGTCTTGGGGTCGACGCCGAGGCGCTTGGCGAGCGTATCGTGACTAATGAACGTCCTGCCGGTCCACTTATTAAGGTGGGCGCCGATGGCGTGGGCCACGCGGACGCTTCTATGAGACAGCGCCACGTCGAATGTTAGCGCATCATACCAGAGCAACTTTTCTTTCGTGGTCAAAGCCGGTTCGGCCATTGTGAATCTCCCAACCAATTGCAGCGACCACGGAACGTGGGGCAACTGCTATGGTGGAGGATTCTCGTCAGGATCCTGCAAAGGTCAAACAGTCGCCAAAAGTCCCAACGATTCGATGCGGCCCCGATGCCGTCATCGGGGCCGCCGAAAGCGTTGGGTTCAACACCATCAATGACGAAGCCCGCGCCGACGCCCATATTTTGGACGAAAGCCGGCTTGTCGCATTCGTTACGCGTGAGGAGCCGCACCTAAAAGTCAAGCAGCTGACCGGAAAATTATATTCATCAATTGAAGAATTCGTCCGAAACATCGACGTGCTCGAGAACGAATTAATTATGCATCATCACCTCAGCGCGCCGTTTCGAGAAATAGTTACGAGTTTCGACGAAAGGCTGAATGCCTACCGGTTCCTGACATATGGAAAATTGATCGCCTTGGCCGTGGCGGAACTGAAAAAATCAGAGGTGTTTGCGGCAGCGCACGGAGCGATAAAGCACCTCATTGTCGACGAATATCAGGCGAGGATATTAATCCCGCCCAGGAGTCATTAATTGCGTTGCTCGCGAAGCGGCCGGTCTAGCTCTGTGTTGTCGGCGACGATGATCAGGCCATCTATCAATAGCGCGGGTCCGACGTTGAAAATATCGCGGGTTCTGCAAAACGCTACGAGGACGTCACGCCGTTTAAATTGTTGATCAATAGACGCAGCCGCCCGCAAATTATCGATGCGGCCAACGAATTTGCGCAGTCAATAAAAGGCCAGTTGCCCAAAAAGATGGGCTCGTATCGCGCTGGGGCCGAGCCGGAAATCGTGACATGGCGGGCGGCGACAGAAGCCGAAGAAGCAGACCTCACTGCGCGGNNGGGTTACCGCTATCGCGACGTCGCGGTTCTTGTGCGTTCGTCGACGTCTTATGATCGTTTGCTCGAAGCGTTTGCCGAGCATGATTTGCCAGTGCAGCCGGGAGGGAGGACTGGCTTAGTTAAAGAGGCAGACGCGCAATTATTCGGTCGGACGTTTGCCTATTTGACGGGAAATCCGTGGCGCACTGACCCTTATGGAAATTACGGCCAGTCGGTCAGCCTGAAAGGTCTGGTCTCGGAATACACGAGCAGGTTCGCCCTTGATGCCGGCCGCAGCGGGCGAGTGCAGAAGAGACTGGCAGATTCGAAATCCGAGGTGGATGCGCCGACCGGCCCAGCCAATCTCGTAGGCAGCTATTATGACCTGTTTGGAGATTGCGGCGTCGGTTATTGGAATTTCGATGATCCTATTGTGATTTCCCGGCTGGGCAATCTCGCTCGCTGCTCGGCCATCTTAGCGGATTATGAAAGCGCCAGGCGACGCGCACGCCCGGACGAAAAATCAGCAGGAGACCTTATTGGTGATCAAAACCGGTATGAGTGGTATTACAAGAACCTGGCGATGCACACTCAAAATTGGGCCTGGGAGCATTCGAAGGATTCGAAGGCGAAGAGGCATTCACGCTCGACGCTTTGGATCTGACGACGATTCATAAGGCAAAGGGCCTCGAATGGCCGGCTGTGTTTATACCTTGTATCTCGGCTGGCCGGTTCCCATCGAGCAAGACTGGGCGATCGCAAACGTGGCGCGTCCCGCACAATAAATTCAGCCGCGTATGCTATGAGGGCACCGAAAACGATGAGCGCAGACTGTTCTATGTCGGCATCACGCCAGCACGCGATTGGCTTTCTGTTTCCACTCACGACACACCGAATAAACGAAGGGTTGCACCCTCAAGTTTTCTGTTCGAATTTGCTGACGGCGTGCCTTCCTATAGCCGGTCACTTCCATTGCCGCTGGCGCTTGAAAAAAAAGAGATGAGTTTGAAGACCTTCTTTTGATTATGTTCTCGAAACCGGCAAATTACAAAGCGTGCGGCCTTTCATACCGGTTGCGAAATCTAATCGGCTTTCAACCTGGCCTGGCGCCAGAACTGGGTTATGGAAAAGCAGTCCATCACCAAACGTTAGGGGAGTGATTGCCGGTCTTACGCGCCTTGGCTGATTGTCTTTTTCCCAAAGAAGCCCGATAGAGCAGGTTCGCGGATCTAGGGAGAATTCATAATGAAGGGGCTTAACCTGAAAGTGATGTCGATCGACGAGTTGCTGGAATTGCGCGATCGTATTACCGAGACACTGTCGAGCCGCGTAGAGACCGAGCGACGCGAACTGGAATTGAGGTTGGCGCGCTTGCAGAACTTTAAATCTACTGTGCCCCAGAAGAGCTCGGCTCGACGCGGCGGTTTCAAAAAAGTTGGAAAACTCGCTCCGAAATATCGGAACCCTACAAATCGCTCTGAAACATGGGCGGGGCGTGGGCTCAAACCCCGATGGCTAAGCGCGGCCATGAAAAAGGGGAAAAAACTCTCAGACTTTGAAATTTCCCATGGCGCTAAAGGATCGCCGCGTGCCCGACGCAGACGTCGAGTAGCGGCGGCGTAACGGAAATTTATTCGCAGATCATGCGTCTCTCAATTAGCCAATGAGAATAGCGCAGTTTTTAACGTTTCGGCTTTTTCCCGATGACAATACCGATATAGTGCAATCCATGACCGGACGCTTCGGCTTTTGAGATATCGAGGCGCATAACTCTCCAGCGTGATGTTGGAATAATTCGCTCGGAATGAGTCGAACCGTTATGTGTCGGTAATCCTTTTGCCAGGAGATCGCCGCCGGCGAGCTGCCTGAGTAGATCGTGTGCGAGCGCCAGGTTATTTTTGTCGCGGTTCGCCTGCGCGGTCTCATATTCCAATTCACGCAATCCGGTGCCGCCGCTAAAGGGCTTGGGCCGTTCTTTTTCTAAGAGGCGCAATGGGCTTGCACCGTTAGGAACGGCCCCATTACGACCACGGTCCCTGATCAATTCCATCATAATGGTATTCATCGTTCCCGCGGCATCATTGCGCGCTTTAACGATTTTCGGATCACAAAAATGCTCCGCAGCGTGATAGGGTGTGTGCCATTCTCGGATGCCAATTGAATTCATCCGAGCGCGCGCCCATTCGTCGAAAGCCCAGAAATCAAACGCCTTGATTGCTTCCCAATATCGAAAACCGAGAAGACCGATCGCGATGAGAAAAAGCACTAATGGAAGCACGATACCGCTTGCGATCAAGCCGATGAATGTTGCCGCGATTAGCAACACCAGCGCTGCCCACTGTGCGTAGCCTCGAATCCAATGCGTAAGGTATACTTTCAAAACGCAATCCTCACTTCCGATCGTCTCAGCGATCGCAAATCAGTGTCATTGGATCTCTCCAACTTAGCGCAAAGCGATCCACTCCGATATTGCATTTGATTGGCGATGGATGTGGCGCCGATAGGTACTGGTTATTGGGGCCATCCGTCTCGGACCCGCGTACCTGAAATTGGTTTACTTCGCTGGAGGTGGTGCACCCTTTTGCGTATCGTCGTCAGATCCCGTGCCGCCATTCGAAAGGCAACTCCGGTAAAACTCTCGTTCCGCTTGGGCGCTGCCTTTTTTCGTACCCGGTAATGCTGGCGGATGTGCCTTGATGGCCATGTCCCGACATTTTTTCGCAAGCTCAACGGTTATAGCCGATGCCGGTGCGGCTACCGAGGTTAGAACGAGGAGGGTAATCGCTGCGGACAAGCCTACTCCCTTTAAAATGCGAGCCATGGGGGGCTTTCCAGGTGGGTTTCAGAGACTTCCGCGATAATGGCGATTATCGCACATGCGCTGCCCGGGATAAATATGTCTGCCTTGCCCCCGAAAGCAGAATTCGGGAATACGGCTGGAACGTCCGCTAAATGTCAAAAAACTAGATTGCCGAGACCCCTTGGCTAGGCTCGCTCAACCCAACGCGCCGGTGCGCCTTATTGGCGGGTGGCGATATAATCGCTGCCGGCGCAATGCCAATTGACGCCGGACACCTGAGACATAGATCGCCCAGACTGATTTCGCCAAGAACAATCTATGGGCTTATCCGCGCCAGCCATAACGAATGCGCCAAATAGCGCAATAAGTATTGTCGTCGCGACCAAAGCGCAGCAAAGATTTCTGAGCGCAATTTGCGCTTCTCGATTGTCCATTCGCATCGGACCGCCTCCGAACGAATTAGGTTGGTGCAAAGCCGTCGAACAACAGACGAAGGCTCCGCCGACGTTTGGATCTTGTTGTTTAATCCGAACGCCAAATATTCATAGCGTTAGAAGATGACGCGAAAATATCATTCGCCAATTAACGTGATCGACTAACCTTAAAGTTCAATATTCTGAACAAACCACAGCGTAAAATCGAAAAAAAAGGCCAAGACTTGATCTCGGCCTTTTAAGTCCGCAGGGCTTTAGGCTGGGGAGCGCCCCGCCGCAATTGAGATGGTAAGTAACAAATATATTTATCCAACAAATGGGATCAATGTGACAGCGTGCTTTGATATTAGGCTTACCTGTTAAGGAGTGAGTTGGCCCGGTTGCCGCCAGCGCTTGCTTGTCCGCACTACAATGCCAATGAAGCCGATGCCGGCATGAATGTTTACGCGGCTAGCGGACGTTCATTGCGGCAGCCGGATTATCCGTCAAGTGCTAATAGCGACCATCGCTGTCTGATAAAGGCGCCTGGTCCTCGGAATCAGTCGCCTATTTTTAATTTTTCCACGCATCAGAAGCCTCGGGGCGAGGGACAGGCACCTCACCCGGTCGGCGCGCCGCACAGTCGTTGGCGTATTGGCGCTGCAGTTTTTCGATGCGAACACGTAGTGCCTCTATCGCCGTCGAAATAGAATGGCGTGCAAGTCCTATCGGAGGCCCACCTTTCCAAATTGGCACTGTTGTACGACGGCCGAGAGAAGGCGGCAGCGCATCATTCGTGGCAACTTGCCATGGCGCCCACTCTGCAGGTATTACCCCGCCTCCTAATAGCAGAGCCGTCCCAGAAATGCCTGCGGCGGTCATTGCGCGATGATCCTGTAAAGTGTTCAGCGGCTCGTGTTCCACAACATATGATTTTATATAGCCTTGCGCCGCCCGCAGATCCTTGCCGACGACCGTTTTTGGATGGACCCCCGATGCATTGAAAGTATCTGCGCTGCATTTCCAGCGCCGCGGTGGTGCGGGTGACAGGTCAGGCCCACACGCTACCAAGCTCGCCGCCGCGGCGAGGCCGCCGCCTAATGAATGTCCGACAAATTCAATCCCATATTTTTGGACATCCGGCGAATGTTTGAGGAGTTCGGCTAACTTCGTGGCCCGATCGTAATAGCTCACCTTATCGCCAAGGCCTTGGTTAAAATCTGCGCTGCCGTCGTCTGCCGACTGCGTGCCTCGGAAAGCGACAAAAATTTTACCGGTTTTTTCGTCCTTATAAATGGCAGCGCGATAGTCGGTATTTTCCGGATCAATCAATTTACGTATTTCTGCTACCTCCACGCCTGGCAGCAATTTCTTCATTTCGACGTAGATGCTTTTGTCGTCGCTAATAAGCTTAAACCCAGCAGGCGTAGCTGCGGCCGGTAAGTTCGGATCATATTTGTTGTAGACTTGGTCCGACAAATACGCGGGAATTTGAGCTTCCTTCAGATCGGCGATCTGGTCATTCAAAGCCCTGCAGCTTTCAGACGATGCCCGCGAATCCTGCTTTACTGCGGTGCGAATCCTGTCGAGCATCACGGACACCGACTGCCGGCCGCCGTGAATCGCGTCGACGTGCACAACCCAGCCCGCAGCATCATCATAGGGCGGCGGAGCAATGAGATAGCCGCCATCCGGTTTCCGGAGGTCCACGACTCCGGCGGGGCTAGTCGGGATAAGCGGTGCGCCACGCGGCAGTGCGCCGCCGCCGGACGTACCGCGCGCGTCGACGACACCCGTAGTCGGCCACAGGAAAGGCTGAAGATTAAGATTGACGCCGCCCTCGACCAGCATCTGGTAAAAAAGCTTGCGGTCGCGGTTATACAAATACGTATACGCCAGACCGGGCACCTTGGCCGGGCCGCGCCACTTCACAGCACCCTCTTTGGGAAGACGCAGCGACGGCGTCTTGCCGTGCAGCCAGGCTGCGATGGCCGTTAGTTTCGCGATTTCGCGCAATTCATGCAGCGAGGGATATTCCCGCGCGAAGTCGTTGTAGAGCGAGGTCAGCAGGTCCGCATAGCCGCTTGGCTGCTGGTTTGGCAGGTCAATACCGTTATTGTCGAGCTTGCTGATGTTGTAACGCATCTCGACGTCGCGCAGTTCAAGCGTGTCGCCGCTCGACGATTGGGCAACATCCAACTTCGCCACCGAAATCCAAGTTCGAAACACCCCGTCGTCCTTGTTGAGCCCATGCGTTCGCCGGTATTCAAATTCGGTCTGGTAGGTCGGGAATTTGAGCTTCAGGTCTGGTCTATTGGTCAGGCGCTTGGTCAAGTAATCGCTCTCGAACATCGCGCGACCCAACAAGCTGTCGGCCGGGACCCCACGATACTCAGGCGTCATTTCCGCTCGAACGCTCCAGAGGCGGTCGACCACCTCCGGGGGAATCTGAAAGCCTCCCGGCTGATCCAGCGGACGTTCGAGCAACTGCAAGACTTTCGGCACCAGCGCCTTATCCATCTGATCGAGCGCCGGGTGGAAAGCTGCCGATGCGTTTCGCGTCTTTGCGAAATTGGCATTGAATGCGGCGAGGACCGGATTTCCCGGAAAGGCGAATATCTCATCGAGCCGCATCGCAAGGGCTCGGGCGCGCGCCTCCGGCGACGGGTCGGGAGGCAAGTTCAAGGCGGCGATAAATCTGGCAAGCGTGGCACCAAGCGCCGGGTTTCCCATCGGCGAATCCTTCAGCAAGCCGAAGGCTTCGATGACGCGGGCTGCGCGCTCATCTCCAGCCGCACGGTAGAGTGCGGCAACCAGATCGTAACGGGTGACTCCCAGCCACGGATCTTGGCTGTCGGCGGTTAGCGTGACGGATTTTTTGAAAGGCTGAACGCCTCGTTGGAAAGTTATGTTCAACGTCGTCCCCGCTCCGGCATAGCGCACGCGGTGTGCCAGGTCTTGCGGGTGATAGACCGGCCGGTCGATCGGGCTGACGATGGGTCCATCGTCGAAGAATGTGATCCAATCACCCGCGATTATACCTGCCTTGGCAGCAGGCGAATTAGGCGCAACACGGGTTACGGCCGTCATGCCGTCCTTTGTCAAATGCGTTTCGATACCCAAATATCCGGGCGTCTTGTTGTCGTGGACCGGATAGATGCCGAACGACGGCAGCATATATCGGCCGATCGGCGTGATATTGCCGCGCGCGTCGATTACGTCATAGAGTTCCTTGTTAAACTTTTCAGCCTGCAGTCGTGAGGGGGCCCAGTTGAAGAATGCGTTGGCGCGGCGGTACGAATCGGGCGTCAAGTTCAGCGTGAATCTCGGACTCGGATTCTCAAGCAGCGTCGCCAGATGCTCGAGGTATGGGATCGGCGGTCCCTTGAAGTGGTCGTCGCGATGGCCGACGAGCGAAATCTGACGTGAGCCGGCATCGTAATAGACGGCATCGAGCACATTGAAATCGTACTCGCGATCCAGTTTGTAGACACCTTGCGGCAAAGCATGGAGCGGCGTCTCGAGCAGCCTCTCCGCTTCGGCAGGTGTTGTGCCGACTGAAATCAGCACTGGGCTGCCGATGGAGGTTTTACTTGCGGGCGAGCCGGCTGCCGAATTGGCCGCCCATGCTCCCTGACAGCGTGCACAGGCATTGCCGGCCGGATATTTCTCGCCCTTACTACAAATCAGATCGCCACAAAGAAACGATATTTTGGCATCGTAGCAATATCCGCGTGGACCGCAGATGTAGCCGGTCCTACATCGAAGGCTATTGCCGGGACACAGTGGGCCAGTACGGGTTATGCCGACGCAATTGCCCGACGTGTTCAACCCCGTGGGCAAGTTGCACGTTGTTCCGCTTGCGCAATAGGCATTCGGCCTCAATTCACAAGCGCCCGGAGGCATGCAATGGCCGCCGGTCATTTTTTTCCATCCTGGCGCGCATTGCGCGTGCGAACTTGTCGAAAATGCCGCGAGCCCTGCGCTCGCGAGCGCCCATAGAATTGCGTGTTTCCAGAAAACGGTCCGCCGGCAGGTCACGGGCGCTTTGAAAGACCGAGGCTGGTCAATTCGCCGGACCGCAAATGCGCGGCCAGCCATGGCCCATCGAATTGTCCGCCCCATGCGCCCCCCGCATTATCAGCCGATTAGACGACTGTAACGAGAGTTGGCGCGCCTGTCTGTAACCTCTTTCGCGCATTCGCGGGATCGGTTTTGCTTGCGACCGCGATTTGCTTCGCCGAACTTTGCGTGCTGCTGAGAAATATGTCGGCCGGTCAAAGTCCGTAGATAACGTCGCGAGTGTATCGGCGATGGGTTACTAAGGGTTATTTGCGACCAAGCGTTTCAGCGCCCGTGCCGGCTAATGTCCGCTTCTCTAATCGGCCGTTTGGGGTCAAGCACTTTCAGACT
>PKZC01000073.1:11953-12482 GCA_003132905.1 Bryobacterales bacterium
GTGGAGCTCGAGTTTTCTCCTAAAAGGCCGCCGACGATGGACAGCGGCAGCCGACTAGTCAGCGCGATGTCTGCTTTAGCCCCGGTAGCGGACATTCCGGTGCATCCACACGTCGACGTTGCCGGTCTATGGAGTCCAACCCTACGAACCCGGGGTGGGATTGAGGATAGCGCCCATTCGGGACCGGAGGGCCAACCAAGCGATGCCAACCCCGATCAGGGCCGCCAAAGCATCCACGATAAAATCGCTCATCCGCGCGTGCCGCCCGGACGACCAGAGCTGCGCCAATTCGACCGCGCCGGCGAAAGCCGTCAGACCCATCGCGTTGACGAAAAACCTGCGTCGATAGCCGATTTCGAAGGATGCGCCGGTCACCAGGAAGATCAGAGCGTGTTCGAGATTATGCGGGAGATCAGTGACCGGTCGAAGCGACGGTGGCACAATGGAGAGGATCACGATGAGAAATGCCACGAACCAGCCCGCAATTTGAAAAAGTTTTTGCATTTGAACGTTGCTCAGTAACCGACGC